>DASTOZ010000835.1:0-3258 GCA_035762365.1 Pyrinomonadaceae bacterium
CGCTTGAAGGTGTGGCCGGCGGTGCTTCTTCGAGGACCAGGTGCGCATTCGTGCCGCCGATGCCGAATGAACTCACTCCGGCCCGACGCGGATTTGCCCCCGCAGTCCATTCCCTCAATTGCGCGTTGACGAAGAACGGACTGCCTGCAAAATCGATCTGCGGGTTCGGTTCTTCGAAGTGCAAACTCGGCGGGATCATTTTGTTTTCGAGCGCGAGCACGGTCTTGATCGTGCTCACTACGCCGGCCGCGGCATCCGTATGGCCCAGGTTCGACTTGACCGATCCGATAGCGCAGTAGTTTTTGCGGTCGGTAGTTTGACGAAAACTCTTCGTCAGGGCAGCGACTTCAATCGGATCGCCGAGGTTCGTGCCCGTCCCGTGCGCTTCGACGTAAGTGATCGTATCGGCGGTGACGCCCGCCATCGCATGCGCCTCGGCGATCGTACGCGCCTGCCCTTCGACACTCGGTGCGGTGAATCCGATCTTCAGCGATCCATCGTTGTTGCACGCCGAGCCTTTGATGACGGCATGGATGTGGTCGCCGTCGGCGATCGCTTCGGACAACCGCTTGAGCACGATCACACCGAGCGCGTCGCCGCCGACGATGCCCTGCGCCTTCGCGTCGAACGCCCGGCAATGTCCGTCCGACGATTGAATGCCGCCTTCGCGGTAGAGATACCCGTTTTTGGAGTGCAGGCTGATCGACGCGCCACCGGCGAGGGCCATGTCGCATTCGCCGTTCAGCAGGTGTTGGCAGGCAACGTGAATCGCGACGAGCGAAGTCGAACAGGCCGTTTGGACATTCATGCTCGGCCCTTTCAAGTTCAACTTGTAAGCGACGCGCGTGGCCATGAAATCTTTGTCGTTCGAGATACCGATCTGAAAAGTCCCCATCGTCTGAATCAGATCAGGGCGCGCGATGAGGTTTTGCAGGAAGTAGTTGTTGACGCTCACACCCGCGAACACGCCAATGAGACCATCGAAACGATCCGAGTCATAGCCCGCGTTTTCCAGCGCCTCCCACGCACATTCGAGGAAGTGCCGCTGCTGCGGGTCGAGGATTTCCGCCTCGCGCGGGCTGTAGCCAAAGAACGCCGCGTCGAACATCGGA
This sequence comes from Pyrinomonadaceae bacterium, assembly GCA_035762365.1. Lineage (GTDB taxonomy): Bacteria > Acidobacteriota > Blastocatellia > Pyrinomonadales > Pyrinomonadaceae > PSRF01. Next base: position 1,113 of record DASTOZ010000835.1, read on the forward strand.
ACGTCGTCCATCATCGCACCCGCTTTGACGTAGAGCGGGTTCTTCAACTGTTCCGGACTGATGCCCTCCGCGAGAAGTTCTTCGTCGGTGTAGAAGGAGACGAGCTCGACGCCGTCGCGCAAGCGCTCCCAAAACTCGTCCACGTTCTTCGCCTTAGGAAACTGGCCCGCCAGTCCGATGACGGCAACAGCTTCCGGACTGTCAATGATCGATTCGTCTTGCATGGTACTTAATGAATTCTTCTAGGCGGTGGACTTGCGCGCGCGCAACAGTTGCCGGGCTTCGTCTTCGGATAGCTGCTGCACCTGCGAAAGCATCTGCTCGAGGTTCCGCGCGCCGCGCTTTCTCGCGGTGATGGTCGTCGAAACTCCGGACTCTGACTGTTGGCTACGAAGCTTTTCAACGGCTTTCGACAGCTCGCCGATCGTCGGCGACTCGAACATCTCTCGCAACGGCATCTCGATCCCAAAACTCTGACGAACTCGTGAAACCACTTGCGTTGCTAACAGCGAGTGACCGCCGATCATGAAGAAGTTATCGGCGACGCCAATCTTTTCGACGCCCAGAACACGACTCCAGATCTCGGCGAGTGTCCGTTCGGTGTCAGTGCTCGGCGCGACGTAGCCGTTTTCCAAAAGGTCTTTGGCATAGTCAGGTGCAGGCAGTGCTTTGCGATCGATCTTGCCGTTCGGCGTCAGTGGTAATTGGTCGAGCACGACGATGCTGGAAGGAGCCATGTACTCAGGCAAACGCTCGCGCACATAGTCCCAAAGTTGTTGCGGCGTCACTGAATCTGGAGCGTCTGTCGTCACGTACGCCACGAGACGCTTCTCACTCGTGTCGCCTCTCGCGTCGACCACACACTCGCGCACGAACTCATGCGTCGCGAGCACCGCCTCAATCTCGCCTAACTCGATGCGGAAGCCACGCACCTTCACCTGCTGATCGACGCGGCCGAGAAATTCAATGTCGCCGCTGGGCAGGTAGCGACAGATATCGCCCGTCCGGTAGAGCCTTTCACCCCCGCCGGTGGCGAACGGATCAGGCACGAACGCGTCAGCGGTCACCGCTCCCGCGCCTAGATAGCCGCGCCCAACGCCGTCGCCACCGACGTATAACTCGCCGGCCACTCCCACCGGGACCGGCATCGAGTGTTTGTCGAGTACGTAGAGTCTCGTGTTCGCGATCGCGCGACCGATAGGCACACGCGAATGGCCCCCGATCGGCAGCTCGCCCAGCTCGTAGTGCGTGACGTCATCGGAGCACTCGGTTGGTCCATAAGCGTTCAGCAAACGCGCGTGCCCGTTTGCGAGATCCTGCCAACGCCGGCACAAGTCGAGCGGTAACGCCTCGCCTGTCGCGATCAACCAACGAAGCCTGCTCAACGTCACGTCGTCGCCCTCAACCTCATCAAATAGCACACGCAGCAGCGACGGCACCGTCTCCAACACTGTCACACCACCATCACGCACCTCGCGTAGCAACTCCACCGGATCGATCGTCTGCTCCGCCGGAACGATACGTACCTGCCCGCCAACCATCAGCGCCGCGAGAAACTGCCAGACTGAAATGTCGAAGCACTGCGAAGCGGTCTGGGCCACGACGTCGTCGCTGTTCAATCCGAGGTCGCGCACCTTGGCCCACAGGTGATTGATCATTCCGCGCTGCTCAACCATTGCGCCTTTCGGCAGGCCAGTCGAACCGGACGTGTAGATCACGTAAGCGAGGTCGCGCGGTGTGCAACGAGGCGGCAGATCGTCGTCGTGCAGTTCGACTATGGTTTGCCAATCGCTCGCGGACAGTGGCCGCACGAGCGGGCGGCGATCGTCGTCAACGCCGTCGAGTGCCTGCTCGACCGCTTCCGCGAACGAGGGCGAGTGGAGTAACACGTTTGCGCGGCTCTGCTCGATCACTTGACGATGGCGCATCGCAGGATGCAACGGATCGAGTGGGAGATAAGCTGCCCCGGCCTTGAACACGCCCAGGATCGCGGCGGCGAAATCGCAATCGCGGTCCGCCAGCAAAGCGACAACTGATTCGGCGCCAATGCCTGCCGCGATGAGACGGTGCGCTAGTTGATTCGCGCGTTGGTTGAGTTGGAAGTAAGTAAGCGACGTTGGACCACACGAGACGGCGGTCGCTTGCG
>DASTOZ010000836.1:0-3275 GCA_035762365.1 Pyrinomonadaceae bacterium
GACGGAGCTTCAAATGCTCGACCAGCAAGTTGACGACAAAGGCACCGATCAAACTGAAGCCAGAGAAATAATCAGTAACTTGTGCGACGGCGCATTCGAAGGCGACGCCGATAAACTGGCGGTCGCGCTGGGCCGATCGACCGAGCAGGTGCAGGCTGTGCTTAGCGGCGCCGAGCCCGCTGACGACGATTTAGTGATGAAGGCGCGGGGGATTGCCATAAATCGTGGCGTTGAAGTCGAGTAAGTCTGTGGCGCGTGAGCGCGCTCAAAAGTCGAGAAGCAAACCCGCGAGCAAAGCGAAACGAAACGACTCTGCTCCGTGGTGGTTTGAAGCCGACACCGAAAACTGTTCGGTGTGTAGCCACGCGTACGCATATCAAACGGGCGGATACTGTCTCGATTGCGATGGTGCCGTCTGTTCAGTATGCGTACAGGAATCTGTAACGATGGAACTGCTTTGTCCAAGTTGCGCGACGGCGCGTTCGTCCGAACAGGAGGCGCTCTGAAATGGCTGCGCGAGCGATCTGGAAAGGTCAACTGAAGATCGGGACTACCAAGGTCCCGGTGAAGTTGTACTCCGCAGTCCAGGATCGCACCGTGCGCTTCAACATCCTCGACGAGCGCAACAAGATGCGCGTCAAGCAACACATGATCGATCCCGATTCAGGCGACGAAGTTCCCAACGAAGAGATCCGGAAAGGTTACGAGATCGAACCGGGAAGATTCGTGATACTGACCGCGGAAGACCTCGAGGCGCTACAACCGCCACCTTCTCGTGATATTGAGATCGAAGAGTTTGTGGACCAGGACAAGATCAGTCAGCAATGGTTCGATCGTCCTTACTACCTTGGTCCCGACGATGGAGACAAAGAATATTTCGCGCTTGCCGAGGCGCTCAAGAACCAGGAGAAAGAGGGAGTCGCACATTGGGTGATGCGCAACAAGTATTACTCGGGAGTGCTCCGGTCGATCGACGACTACCTTTACCTGTTTACCTTGAAAGATGCGAAGGAAGTAATCTCCGCGAACGATCTGGCGAAGCCTTCGGGCGCTGCGCCGACGCAGAAAGAGTTGGCGATGGCCCAACAACTCGTCGAGATGTTGCGTGGAGACTTCAACGCATCTGATTACAAAGACGAGTATCGCGAGCGCGTCGAGAAGTTTATCGAACAGAAAGCGAAGGGACACAAACCGCGATTGCAAGCAGTGAAGACCAAACGCAAGACGGAAAGTGTCGAAGCGGCGCTCGCGAAGAGCCTCGCCGCATTGAAGAAAGGAAAACGCGCTGCCTAGAACGCAACGAAAAACTCATCCGGAGCCCGAAGAAGAGAACGCGGGCGCCAGACCATTCTGGTCGGGAACGTTGACGTTCGGGTTGGTTAGTGTGCCGGTGAATTTGTTTCCGGCAGCGCGATCGAATCGCGCTTCGCTGCGCATGCTTGGACCAGACGGTCAGCCGCTGGCGCGCAGGTATTACGCTGAGAAAACCGGCAAGGATCTCGACGCGGACGAGGTCGCGCGCGGTTATCAGGTCAACAAAGACAAGTACGTCGTCGTCACCGACGAGGAGCTCGAACGATTGCAACCGGAGAAGACGCGCGACATCGATCTCAAACAGTTCGTACCCGCAGACTCGATACCACCGTTGTACTTCGAGCGCGGCTATTTTCTGACACCCGCTGCGGGTTCGCAAAAAGCTTACAAGCTACTCGCCGAAACGATGAACAAGAGCGGACTCGCCGGAGTGGCAACGTTTGTCATGCGCGGCAAGGAATATCTCGTTGCGATCTTTTCCGACAGTGGAATCCTGCGAGCCGAAACGATGCGGTTCGCGGACGAACTGCGCTCGCCGTCGGACGTCGGTCTGCCGAAGAAGAAGGACGTTCCGAAAGCCTCTGTGACAAAGTTTGAGAAGCTGATCAAGAACAAATCAAAGAAGCAGTTCTCACCGGAGAAAGAGTTGGCCGACAAGCAAACCGACGAGTTGCTGAAGCTGGTGAAGAAGAAAGAGAAGAAACGCAGCAACGTCGTCGAAGTCGATGCCGAAGCCGACACGGATCGGAAAGTGATCGATCTGGTCCAGGTGCTGAAGAAGAGTCTTGCCGGTAAAGCGGCCTAAGGGCCGATAGTGGCCCAGGCTATCTACGCGAGTCGATGTCGACGGCGATGTTTCGCCACTTACCTTGTTTGAATCGAACCACACTAAGTACGCAACGGGTTGCATGACCGGCGAGTATCGCCGCCCAGATATCGATCGGATCGAGCGTGCTTACCTCCTTGATTACGAAGCACAGTCCTAGCGGCACAACCATCTGCGAAATGATCGAGATGTAGAGCGGGCTCTTCGTATCGCCTGTGCCCTGCAGTCCGCCCGTGAACGTCAGTGCGACGGAGATCAGAAGACCGGAAAAACTCAGCACGCGAAGAAGCTGGACGCCGATCTCGACGACCGCCGGATCGTGCATGCCAAAGATCGCCAACAACTGACGCGGAAGGAAAAGGAAGAACAGTCCGACAAACGCGGCGACCGCGAAACCGAAACGCGCCGCGAGGTGGACAGCGGCGTCAGCGCGATCGGGATGACCGGCGCCAAGGTTCTGTCCAGCCGTTGCGGCTGCTGCCCCCATCAGTCCGACGGACGTCCAGGTGATCAACGAGAACAGTTCGGTGTATGAAACCGTAAACGCTGCCTGCGCCTCCGCGCTTTGCGCGAGCGATCCGATGAACGCGAGCATGAACACGCCGCCGATGTTCATCGCGATGCCCTGAATTCCAGTCGGCAGACCAAACTTGAAGATCGACTTGATGATTTTCCAGTCAGGCCCGAAGCCGTAGCCGTCACCGCGCGGAATCGAAACCACCCACTTGCCGCTCCATAGTCGCGACAGCGCGTAAATTGCGACGAGACCTGACGCGATGCACGTACCCATCGCGGCGCCTTTTGTCCCAAACGCGGGGATTGGACCAGCGCCGCGAATGAGCGCAACGTTCAGCACCAGGTTCAGCACCGTCATGCTGATGCCCAGCACCATCGGAGTGCGCGCGTCGCCGGCCGAACGTAGCGCGCCGCTGAGCATGAAGAAGATCATCATGCCTATGCTGAACACGAACATGATGCGCAGAAACGGAAGCGCCTCCGCGCGCACCTCGGGCGCGGCGTTCACCAGTTTGAGCAATGCCGGCGAGAGGAAGTAGCCGATCGGGGCCATCACTCCCAGCGAGATGAAGATCGCGGTGAGGAACGCCTGGTAAACAGTGCGATTCACTTTTTCCTC
>DASTOZ010000837.1:0-3768 GCA_035762365.1 Pyrinomonadaceae bacterium
CAAACGAAACGCGCGGTCTGGCCGAACTGCAAAAAGGCGAGTACGAGAACGCGTTCAAGCTGTTGAGCGCGCGTCTGGTTACAAACCCGACCGACACGGTCGCACAAAAGGCGCTGTTGCGCGTCTACATCGAAACCGCGCGCTACGCTGAAGCCGAAGCAACAGCGAAACGTTTCCTTACGAAAACACCAGATACCGCCGCTGTCCGTCACGAGTTGGGCGAAGCCCTGGCTAACCTGGGCAAACACACGGAGGCGATCGCCGAGTTTGAACGGGCCGCGGCTGATGCCGAGAAGTCGGACGCACTGCACGGCAAACTCGCCAGCGATCTCCGTCGTGCCGAAGTGCTCGATCTGATCGGACAGGAAGATCGCGCGAAACCAATCTACGAATCGTTCGTCAAGTACTACACCGACAACGATCCGGGATCGGCCTTCGAGTTGACGCTGATCGCCCGCGCGTTGGTCCACCTCGAACGGTACCAGGACGCCAACGACATGTATCGTTCGGCGATCGAGGCCGACTCGAACTATCTCGACGCGCAGCTTGGCGCCGCTGAGTTGTTCACGGAGAAGTATCAATACGGCGACGCCGCACAGTTTCTCGAAGACGCTCTCAAAATCAATCCGAACAGCGCTCGCGCGCATCTCGACGTCGCACTGAACAAACGTATCGAGGGTGGCGACGACGCGGCGCTTGCCCGTGCGCTGGCGGTCAGTCCGAACCTCGTGGAGGCGATCGCGCTCAAGGCCGCGCTGGCATTGGACGCAGGCCAGTTTGACGCGGCCGCCACCGAGATCGATAAGGCGCTGAAGGTCAACCCACGTTCGCTCGAGGCGCACTCGCTGCGGGCCGCGATGTTTTATTTGCAGGACAAAGACTTCGAACCGGAGGTCGCGGCGACACTCGCGATCGGCCCGCGTTATGGCGGCGTTTACAACACGCTTTCGCGCTACGCCACGATCACGCGTCGCACCGAACAAGCTGCCGCATTTGCCCGTCGCGCGATCCAAATCGCGCCGCGGTTGTGGGACGCGCATCTGAATCTCGGCATGGCGCTGTTGCGCATGGGCCAGATGGACACCGGACGCGAAGAGGTCGAAAAGGCGTTCAAGGGCGATCCATTCAACCTGTGGGCCAAGAACACGCTCGACCTGCTCGACACGATGGCCGACTTTCGCGAAACGAAACGAGCCGGTTTCATCATCAAGACGTCCGCGCAGGAAAGCGACGTTTTGTCGCCATACGCGGGCAGTTTGCTCGAAGAGGCAGCGGCGAAGCTGACCGCGAAGTACAAGTTCACTCCGAAGGGCCCGATCGTCATCGAGATCTTTCCGAACCATGAAGACTTTGCGGTGCGCACGCTTGGCATACCCGGTCTCGGCGCGCTCGGCGTTTGTTTCGGAGTCGTGATCGTGCAGGATTCGCCGTCCGCGCGTGAGGCGGGCGAGTTCAACTGGGGCAGCACGCTGTGGCACGAATACACGCACGTTATCACGCTTCAGATGACGGACTACCGGATTCCGCGCTGGTTCTCCGAAGGCCTTTCAGTTTACGAAGAGCGACGTGCGCGGCCCGGGTGGGGCGACGATTGGAACCCGATGTTTGTTCGTTCGTTTATCGACGGACGCTGGTTCAAGATCGCGGATCTCGACGCCGCTTTTCAGCGTCCGCGCACTCCGCAGGATGTGCCGATCGCCTACTTCGAGGCGTCGCAGATTTGCGAGTTCGTCGCCGAGCGTTTCGGGTTTGATGCCATCCTCCAGATGCTCGCACTCTATCGCGAAAAAGCCCGCACGCCGGACGTGATTCGACAAGTGTTGAAGCTCACCGAAGCAGACTTCGATCGTGAATTCTTCGCCTACGTCGAGAAGAAAGCGCGGCCGCTGCATCAGGCGTTGAGCACGCAGAACAACGTCGTCGCGTCGATGACGAAAGAAGAGGTCTTGAAACAACTCGAGACGCAGGACACGTTCGCGCTGCGCATTCGTGCGGCTGAGCTGTTGGCTGCTGACGGCGACACTACCGGAGCGGCACAGCATTACATCCGCGCGATCGAGCTCTTCCCGTTCGTGACCGGACGTGGAAACCCCTACGAGTCGCTGGCGAAGATGCTCGAACAAAAGGGCGATGCTCAACAAGCCGCGTTGATACTCGAAAAACTGATCAAAACGGACGAAAACAATCTGGAGGCGCTGAAGACCGTCGCGCGAATCCGCTCCGCACTCGGCGAGAAGCAGAAAGCGCTCGATGCGCTGCGCGCGAGTTTCTTCATCAGCCCGTTCGATTACAAGTTGCACACGCAAGCGGGCGAGCTGAGTGCCGATCTAAAAGATCGAGCGCAGGCGTTGACGGAGTTTCAAGTCGCGCTCGCGCTGCAGCCGCCGAACATCGCGGAAGCAAACTACAATGTCGCCACTGCGTTTCACGCGCTGGGCCGGCAGCTCGAAGCAAAGCGCTCTGTGTTGCGCGCCCTCGAATCCGCGCCGCGTTACGAAAAGGCGCAGGAGTTGTTGTTAAGAATTGTCGGACAGTAAAAGCTTTGTGCTTTGTCCTTTGTGCTTGGTACTTTGTCTCTGGAGTACCAGATCACTCGAGTCGAAGCGCAAGAAACAAAGACCTAAGTACAAAGAACAAAGAACAAAAATATGGCGGTTGACCAACTAACCATCAGCGACGAGCAATTGCTCGACAAACTGGGTTCAGCGCGCGAGCGCCTCCTGCGGGAAATCAGAAAAGCCATCATCGGCCAGGACGAAGTCGTCGAGCAGGTGCTGCTGGCACTGTTCGTCGGCGGCCACTCGATCATCACGGGGGTTCCCGGTCTGGCCAAGACGCTCCTGGTTCGCACCATCGCCAGCGTTCTCGATCTCTCGTTCAAACGCATCCAGTTCACTCCCGACCTGATGCCCGCCGACATCACGGGCACCGAGATCATCGAAGAGGACCGCGCGACCGGACGCCGCGCGCTACAGTTCATACCTGGTCCAATCTTCGCCAACATCGTGCTCGCGGACGAGATCAACCGCACGCCGCCCAAGACGCAGGCCGCGCTGCTCGAAGCCATGCAGGAAGGACGCGTGACGGTCCAAGGCGTGAGTTACGATCTGCCGCGCCCGTTTCACGTGCTGGCGACACAGAACCCGATCGAGATGGAAGGCACTTACCCGCTGCCCGAAGCGCAACTCGATCGTTTCATGTTCAACGTCAAAATCGGTTACCTGCCCGAAGAAGAAGAAGTCGAAGTGGTGAAGCAAACGACTTCACCGCAGGACTACGAGTTTGAACGTCTGATGGCGGCCGACGAGATCATTGCGTTTCAAAGATTGGTGCGGCAGGTTCCTGCGTCCGACACAGTCGCGCGTTACGCAGTGCGGCTCGTGAACGCGAGCAGGCCGGGAACGCCGCCCGCGCCGGAGTTTGTGAATAAGTGGGTGACGTGGGGCGCATCGTTGCGAGCGTCGCAGTTTTTGATCTTCGGCGGCAAAGCGCGCGCGATCCTGCGTGGCCGTTACAACGTTTCGTGTGAAGACGTGCGCGCGGTCGCGCCGGCGGTCTTGCGGCATCGCGTGTTGTTGAACTTTCAGGCTGAGGCTGAGAAGGTCGATTCAGATCAGGTCATTAGGAAATTGATCGAAACTGTTCCCGAGCCCAAGAGTGGATTGTGAGCCACGGAGAGACACAGACTACACGGACGCCGGATGCAATAACGCCCGCCAGGTTCCTTGATCCAGAACTCCTGGCGCGCATCGGATCGCTCGAACTGCT
>DASTOZ010000838.1:0-8443 GCA_035762365.1 Pyrinomonadaceae bacterium
CCGCCGTGACTCTTAACGATGGTCAAAGCAGTGGAGAGACCGAGGCCCGTCCCTTTTGTCATCTCCTTCGTGGTGAAGAACGGTTCGAAGATACGGCTTTGAATCTCCGGCGACATTCCCGGACCGGTATCAGCAACGCCAATCATTACAAAGCGTCCGGCCTTTGCTTCGATGTGCATGCGGGCGTAATTCTCGTCAAGAAAAACGTTTTCCGCCGTGATCGAGATCGAGCCGCCGTCGGGCATCGCGTCGCGAGCGTTGACGCAGAGGTTCATCAGGACCTGATGGATCTGAGTCGCGTCGGCTGAAACGATCCAGAGGTCGTTGGGAATCTTGAAACTGATCTCGATCGACTTCGGCAGTGTCTCGCGGAGGATCTTGATGATCTCCTTGATCATGTGTTTCGGCTGTAACGCGACGCGTTCGCCTTCGACGCCCCTTGCAAACGACAACACCTGTCGCACCATGTCGGCGCCGCGCTCAGTGTTGGTGCGCAGGACGTCGAGCCACTTTCTGCTCGCTTCGTCGGTTGTCTTGAGTTGCAGCATGTCGATGGCCATCAGGATCGGCGAGAGAACGTTGTTCAAGTCGTGGGCGATTCCGCCCGCGAGTGTGCCGATCGATTCCATTCGTTGCGCGCGGAGAAACTGGGCCTCCATTCGCTTCTTCTCGGTGATGTCCGTGTTGATTACGAGCACCGACTTGGGAACACCTGCTTCGTCGCGTACCAAAGTCCAGCGGCTCTCGATGACGAGCGCGGCGCCATCGCGGCGCGTTTGGTGCATCTCGCCCATCCATTCGCCCTTTGCGATTACCGTCTTTCGCGCAGTTTCAAACTGGTCCGAAGGCTGCTTGAAGATCAGTTCGCGGACGTTCTTGCCGAGTGCTTCCTCCGCGGTCCAGCCATAGATGTGTTCCGCACCTTTGTTCCAGAAGAGGACGTTTTGATCGAGGTCGCGCACCATGATCGCGTCCTGCGCCTGGTCCAGCAACGTCGCCTGCTCGCCTACCTGCTCTTCAGCGCGCTTGCGCTCGGTAATGTCGTAACGGATCGCAACGTACTGGTACGGTTTTCCTTCGGCATTGAGGAAGGGAACTATCGTCGTGTCGACCCAGTAATAAGAGCCGTCCTTGGCGCGGTTTTTAATTTCGCCACGCCATACTCTGCCGCTCGCGATTGTGGTCCACAGGTTTCTGATGAACTCTTTCGGGTGATAGCCGGAGTTGATGATGCGATGATCCTGGCCGAGTAGTTCGTCGCGTGAGTATTTCGAGATCTCGCAGAATTTGTCGTTGACGTAGTTGATGATGCCGCGTTGATCGGTGATGGCGACGATCGCCGATTCGTCGAGCGCAAACCTGATGTCGGCCAGTTCCTTCTGCGAACGCTGCAGAGCATCTTCCGGCTTGTCGACAGTTATGGGATTGGTGGCCATGGGAATACGAGATCAGATCTCAGCGTCGGCGACAGTTTCGCGAGCGTCCTCGAGTTTCTTCAGACGATATCTTAGCTGGTCGCGGGAGATGCCGAGCAGTTCAGCGGCGCGAGTCTGGTTTCCGCCACTGCGCTCGATAGCTTGACGAACGAAGGAGAGTTCGGCTTCGTCGAGAGAGATGCCTTGCTGCGGCAAGACAAACTGACTCGAAGCCTGATCAGCGGCGCCGAGAGTTGACGGGCGCAATGGCGCGAGCAATCCGCCGGGCAAATATTCAGTGGTGATCACGTCACTGTCTTCCAGGATCAGCGCGCGCTCGATGACGTTGCGCAGTTCGCGAACGTTTCCGGGCCAGTTGTAATTTCTGAATACTTCTATGGTCTCCGGCGCCAGGCCCGTGATCTTTTTATTGCGCTTCAATCGCGCGCTGATCGTGTTGATGTAGTACTGCGACAACAGCAACACGTCGTCGCCGCGTTCGCGCAAAGGCGGGATGTCGATCTGGATGATCGACAAGCGATAGTAAAGATCGAGGCGGAAGCGTCCGGCTTCGCTTTCAGTCTTAAGATCGCGATTGGAAGCAGCGAGTACGCGCACATCGAGTGGAATGTCTTTCAGGCCGCCGACGCGGCGGAAAGCTCCCTCTTCCAGCACGCGCAGGAGTTTTGCCTGAAGCGAGAGTTCCAGCTCGCCGATCTCGTCCAGCAAGAGTGTTCCGCCTTCCGCCTGTTCGAACAATCCTTCCTTGCGGGACTTGGCATCGGTGAACGCGCCTTTTTCGTAACCGAACAATTCCGACTCGATGAGTGTCGCGGGCAGTGCGGCACAGTTGATGGCGACGAAGGGGCGTTCGGATCGTTGCGATCCGTAGTGAATGGCCTTCGCGATGAGATCTTTTCCGGTGCCGGATTCACCCTGAAGCAGCACCGACGACACCTCGCTTTCGGCGACCTTCGCGGCTAGTCCCAACATCTTCTTCATCGCCGGAGACTCGCCGACGATTTGCCGAAAATTAAACTCACGCGCTCGTTCTTGTCGGACTTGCTCCACTTCACGGCGCAAGTGCCTGGCTTCGATCGCGTTGCGAATCGTGACGCGAAGTTCTTCGAGGTTGATTGGTTTGGTGATGAAGTCGTACGCGCCGCCGCGCAGAGCCGAGATGGTGTTCTCGACCTGAACATTGCCGGTGATCATGATCACGATCGCATCCGGATGTTCGCGTTTGATCTCGCGCAGGACGTCGAGTCCGGAGCCGTCCGGGAGATCGATGTCGAGCAATACAGCCGCCGGGAGGTCGGTCGTGAACTGTTTGACTGCCTCGGCGACCGTTCCAGCCTCGACCGGAACAAACCCCCAACTTTGCAGGGCTTCCCGTAATGTCCAGCGAATGGCCTGGTCGTCGTCGACTACAAGAATCTGTTCGTTAGTGTTCTTTGGCGGCATTAAGCGATCTGGAAGTCACTCTGAACGATGCGCTTGGATTATATGCGGCAGGAATTGTGAGGAAAAGGGGAGCGGCAACGATGCGTGGGGAAACTTCCGCAACATTGCGCGGAAAATCGCGCCAGTGCTGGTCCGTCGGGCGGCAGTCACGGCGGTTGAAATGTGTGTTTCAGTAAGGCACAAGCCTTGCCCAACTGGTGAACGGAATCTTTTGCGTGCAATGGAGGCTTTAATGAACACACTTCATCCCTACATCGATCAGAACCACCAACTGCCCATCGCGGCGCCGCCTGTGATGCCCGGCGAGAACGAGCACGAAGTTCGTTGTGGCATGTGCGCCCGCGAGATCTCCGTTGATGAAGAGGCGTATCGCACCTATCGCGATGCGTTGGTCTCCGGCGAGGAAAACGAGTTTCGCTGTGAATTCTGTAGCGAAGAGTACTGACGAACACGCGACGCCATTCGAAACTGCCTCAATGGAGCACGAACATTCGCCGGACAGGATCCGCGAGCGCCTGGAGGCTGGTCCAGCACACAACTACCTGCGCGACTGGATCTACGGCGGGATCGACGGCGCTGTGACGACGCTCGCCGTCGTTACTGGAGTCGCGGGCGCACAACTCTCAAACTGGGTCGTCCTGGTGCTGGGATTCGCTAACCTGTTCGCGGACGGGTTTTCGATGGCGGCGAGTAACTACCTGGGTACGAGAGCCGAGCAAGACGACTGGCGACGTTTGGAACGTATCGAACATCGCCACATTGAGCTGGAACCGGAAGGCGAGCGCGAGGAGATCAGACAGATCTTTGAGCGCAAGGGTTTCGAGGGCGCTGATCTTAATCGAATGGTCGAGCTCATCACGTCGAACCGGGAACGCTGGGTGAAAACGATGCTGACTGACGAATACGGACTGCCTCATTCGATCCGTTCCGCGTGGACGGCGGCGTTCAGCACGTTCACGGCATTTCTCATCTGCGGTTTGGTTCCGCTGTTGCCGTATTTGTTCGGAACTACGGAGCATTCACTCGCATTGTCAGCCGTGCTGACGGCCTTCGTCTTCTTTGCGATTGGTTCCATCAAGAGCCGTTGGTCAACGTCGTCGTGGTGGCACTCAGGCCTGACGACACTATTCGTCGGCGCGATCGCGGCGGCGCTCGCGTATTTCGTCGGCGTTATCTTGCGAACGGTATTTGGGGTTGCGGCGGGGTAATCGAACCGAACGTCACCGGCGAACGCCAAACAGCGGCCGCGGTTCGACAGCCGTCACGCGGATGCGAGCGTCGAGTATAGTTGCGCCGGATTCCTGGACCACAAACGGATTGCAATCGAGCTCCGCGATCTGCGGCAGATCCTCCACCATCGCACTCACTCGCAGCAGTCCCTCTTCGAGCGCACCGACATCGGCCGGAGCACTGCCGCGAAAACCCGTCAGCAGCGGATAAGTCTTCAACTCGCGCACCATCTCCGCCGCATCTTCGTTTGACAGCGGACTGAGCCGCACCGAAACGTCTTTCAACAACTCCACCTGAACGCCACCGGCGCCGCATGCCACCACTGGTCCAAACTGTGGATCGTGCGCCACTCCGACCAGCATCTCTACGCCACGCTGCGCCATCTTCTGGACGACGAAGCCTGACGGCGCATGTCCTTCCGCGGACAATCGTTCGCTCATCTCGCGAGCGGCAGTGCGGACTGCCGCGGCATCGCGTAATCGAAGCCGTACCGCGCCCGCTTCAGTCTTATGGACCAACCCCGGAGCAATCGCTTTCAACGCAATCTCACCGCCGAGCTCAGACGCAGCCGTGGCTGCATCTTCGGGATTAGCAACAACTCTTTGTTCGATGAGCGGCAGGCCATAGCAGGAACAAAGCTGCGCCACCTCATCAGGCGTCAACCAGCCGTCTCCACGCTCCAGCGCAGCCGCGACGACAGCTACCGCCTCGTCCGTGCGAATGTCTTCGAACGGTGCTGGATAGGTGTCGCGGCGATCGCGCCACTGCCGGTACCGTGCCGCGCGAGCCAGTGCAATCGCGGCGGTTTCAGGAAATGCGTACGCGGGAATCGAAAGCTTCTCCGTGCGCAAATCTGCCGGCGGTTCATGTGCTGAAAGAAAAACACTCAACACCGGTTTGTCATTGTCGATCTGCTGCACAGCCTCGACGATCGATCGCGCAACGTCGTCAGCGCGTGTCACCAGAGGCGGCGTGAAGATCACGATCAGCGAATCGACATTCTCGTCAGTACCTACGATCTCGATCGCGCGTCGATAATGCTCCGCGGGAGCGGACGCGATCATATCTACCGGATTTCCGACACTCGCTCCCGCAGGCAAAAACTCACGCAACCGCGCTTGACTCTCGTTCGCTAACACCGGCACTTCGAGTCCGCGAGCTTCACAAGCATCGGCGCAAAGAATCGCCGGGCCGCCGGCATTCGTGATGATTCCGGCGCGAGGTCCGCGCGGAAGCGGCTGGTTCGCGAGTAGCGCTGCGATGTCAAACAGTTCCGCAAGCGTGTCTGTGCGCACGACCCCCGCTTGTCGAAACAGCGCATCAACAGTGACGTCCGATGCTGCGATCAGCGCGCCTGTGTGCGATGACGTGGCGCGTGCGCCTGCCGCTGAACGTCCACTCTTAACGACGGCGATCGGTTTCTGGCGTCCGACGCGTCGCGCGATTTCCGAGAACTTCTTCGGATTACCAAACGACTCGAGATAGAGAAGAATCACGTCGGTATCGTCATCCGATTCCCAGTAGCGGAGCAGATCGTTACCGGAAATGTCGGCTTTGTTGCCGACCGAGACAAACGTCGAGATGCCGAGGCCCAGCGAGTTTGCAAACTCCATGATCGCGAGTCCCAACGCGCCGCTCTGCGATGAGAAACCGACCCGACCGCGCGGCGGAATTACGGGAGCAAACGTCGCGTCGAGCAAGACGTCCGGGTTCGTGTTGGCGATGCCCATGCAGTTTGGGCCAATCAGCCGCATCCCCGCGCCGCGACACACGTTTATCAATTCAGCCTGTCGCGCCTTGCCTTCCGCGCCCGTTTCCGAAAAACCCGCTGAGATCACGACGAGGGCTTTCACTCCTTTTCGCGCGCACGCAGCGGCAACCTCGACCACCGCTGCCGCCGGAACGACGATCACCGCCAGATCCACCGGACCAGGAACATCTTCAATCGACGCAAACGCCGGGACATCTTGAATCACCGTCGCAGCCGGGTTGACCGGGTAGACTGGTCCCTTGAATCCGAAGCTCAACAAATTATGAAGAATCTCACCGCCAATGGTCCCGCGTTGGCGCGACGCTCCAATCACGGCGACACCGCGCGGTTCGAAGAAGAGCTTCAACGCGTTGACCGCCGCGATCGACTCTCTGCGTTCGAACTGGTTGCGTGCTTCAGCCGTAAACGACGTCGGGAAAACGACGCGAAGCTGTCCGGCATTCGCGCTTACCTCGATCGGAAATCCCGACGCTCTGAACACGTGCAGCATCCGGTGGTTTGCAGCCACGACTTCGGCTTCGAAGATCTGTATGCCGTTTGCGGACGCGACCTGCGCGAGTTGGCCGAGCAGAATGCTGCCGAGCCCGCGACCCTGAAACTCGTTTGCGATCGTAAACGCGACTTCCGCCCGTTGATCCTCGGCGGCGACATAGAAGGCATGACCGACGACACGCTCGTCTTTGCCGCTGCACGCGACCAGTCCGAAAGCCTGGTCCAGGTTTGCCTCTCGATGCGCTTCCGCCGCGAGCGCTGTCCGGTTCTGGTTACAGTAAAACCGCAGCCAGCGTGATTCTTCTGAAAGGGACGAGAGCAATTCGCAGAGGCCCGCCTCATCCGACGGGCGCATCACGCGAATCCGGATGGTCGAACCGTCGCGCAAAACGACATCGCCGTCGCGATGCAGTCCGAAGCGGGGTAACTGATTATCAGCCATTCTCTTTCGTTAGACTCTGGTGCTTATTCTTCTGCTACGCCGGTCAAGCGTTCGATCCTTATCCTAAAGACGATCACCTCCTGCGCCAAACCGTCGTGGGCGATGGTGGATTCAACCGGCGTCAACATCGGGAACACTTTGAACAGTTTGTTGAGTACTTCCGCACGCTCGTTCGGATTGCTGACCTCTTCAAACTTTCCAAACGCGATGGCGCTTCGCCAGGACAGCGCGCTCTCGATTTCATCCACTTGCACGCAAGCCTTCGGGTTTTCGCGCAGCGCCGAGATCTTCAGGCCACTCAGAGAGTGACTGTAGACGTAATCGCCTTCAAGGATGCAACTGATCGGCACTACGTAAGGTTCGCCGTTAGCAATGCATCCCAGCCGCGCCACCTTGGCCGACTGAAACAGTTTCCGCGCGTCATCCTGGTTCAGCGTCGTGATCATGTCGCGTACACCTCCGGAGTCTCGAGTCCGCAATCACCGTACCATCTCAGGAGCCGATACGCATGCCCGCGAGTTTGAGGACTTTCTCGCATGGGGTAAGATTGCTTCCCCAAACAACAACCACATCAGGAGGATTCGCATGCGACGTTTGTCTCTCTTTGTTGCCCTAATCGCCGCCTGGTTGATTCCCAGCGCTGCCCTTTCGCAGACGCCTCAACAGGAAACCTCGCGAGCAGTCGCAGATGGTGGCGTGAAGGTTGCCGGTTGGACGGGCCAGATAGATGCGAAAGAGGCCGAGGCCGGCATGACTCTCAATAGCGCGAAGTTTGCTAAAGAGGGTAATGCGTTTCACGTCGTTACCGGGCCTGCGGTCACGTACTGGAATCCGGCGAACAAGGCCAGCGGCGATTACACCGTGAAGGCGACGTTCACCGAGGCGAAGTACATGAACCTCAACGACCACCCCCATCCGTATGGAATCATGATCGGCGGCAACGATCTCGGCACGGACAAGCAGACTTACTTGTACTGTGCGGCTTACGGTAACGGTACGTTCATCGTGCGTGGTTTTGGTCCCGCGCCCTTCCAGGTCAATGGGCGGCGCGCCGCCGCGGATCCTGCGGTAAACAAAGCCAGTGCGAAGGGTGAATCCGTGACGCAGGAGATTGCGCTGTCAGTAAAAGGCGATAAGGTTGAGTGCGCGATCAATGGCAAAGTGGTCGGCAGTTACGACAAGGCGTCGGTGGTCGGCGAGGGCAAACTGAAGTCGACCGATGGCGTTTACGGCGTTCGCTTCGGGCACAATACCGAAGTGCAAGTGACCGACTTGAAGCTCAGCAAACCCTAGATCGAACGATCGGGGCCTCTACTTCTTTTCGTCTAACGCATGTTGAAATCGTGGCGCGATTTCGTCGAGCCAGCGATTCATTTCGGTCTGCGTGAAGTATTTGCCCTTGATCATCACTCCCGCGCGTTTCTGTGTGTTGGCAATGTCTTCGCGTGGTCGACGAATTATGCAAGCTGAGGAGGCACAATCCAAGGCTGACAGGCCGGGTGAGTACTTTCCCGCATTCGGCTGCGCAATGTTCCTCACAGCCGCGCCGGAAACCGCGGAAGTTTCAATAAACAGGCACGTGGCCCAGTGGCATGTCCCTTGCGCTCCCCGAAAGCGGGAATGCAATCG
>DASTOZ010000839.1:0-2424 GCA_035762365.1 Pyrinomonadaceae bacterium
TTTTATCAGCATGTTCACGCATACGACGTGTGCGTTATCTACCGCGGCAAATTAGATTGGTGTCTGTGGCCCCCATCAATCAATACCCTGAACACCACATTTTTATTGGAGAGATGCCACGGTTTCGCAACCAATTGCAGACCAAGCAGAAGAAGAATGTCACATCCCCATCCCTCGGTGTCACAACCCCTAGCTTTTTCCGACAAACCTGGAGGTCTGTGAGCATGAAACCGTCTCGCCTACTCGCGATTGCAATTGTTTGTGCAGTTCTACTCGCGCTGCTTGCGCTGCTGACATCAAATCCCAACAACGTCCTGGCCGATAACAACGCATTCACGTTTCAGGGGCAGTACACGGCTCCTGCTTGCGGACCTCGACACGACTTTGTGATTGGGCCGAACACCCGAACGATCGACGTCGTGGCTTCGACCGTTCCAGTCAACGACATCGTTCTGAAGCTGTACTACGGAGGTCAGGTCATCTCTGAGCAGGATACCGGCACAAGCCCGGAACCGATTCACTATTCACCCGGCAGTAATCTCGCGCCCGGCACGTATCAGGTGGAAGTCTGTCCGTTTGGTGGCCAAGCGGTTCTAACGCCTTCGGACTATGCTGGTGTAATCATCGTTACTGAGGCGCCGGTTCCGGGAACTAGTCCTCCAGCGACCAACCCGATAGTCCTGCCACCGGCGCCCATCGACTCCGGACCTGTCCCGCGCTACCAGAGCCACACGCCAACTGCCGCTCAGATCGAAGCCGGCATGACAAAGAACTCGCAGGACGAACCAAACATCGGCGTAAACTGGAGTAGTGGAGCAGTGATGTTGCAGGCACTGATGCAAACACTGCGAGTGCAGTTTGACGATCAGGCGTGCCCGCAGACTCCGCCTACGAGTTGGAAAGACGTAACACCCGTCACGTCGCAGGAAGGGTTCGACCCGATTCTCTTCACGGACCACGCGACGAATCGCACGTTTGTCACGCATCTGCTGCTCGATCCTGCTGCGAATGCTTCATCTTTAACTGATAATGACGGGACCACTTGGATTCCGAGTCAGGGCGCAGGCTTCGGTTCGGGTTTCGATCACCAGACACTCGGAGGAGGTCCATTCCACGATCCGGTTCCACCGCTGCCGGGCTACAAGAACGCGGTCTATTACTGCTCTCAGGAAGTAGCGTTCGCCAATTGCGCTTTGAGTGTCGACGGTGGGCTGACATTCGGGCCCGCCGTGCCGATCTATACCCTCGTATCGCCCGATACCGCCACGCTGGGCCAGTGCGAAGGTCTTCACGGCCATGTGAAAGTCGGTCCCGACGGCACGGTCTATGTTCCTAACGCCGCCTGTGTTGGACCAGTCAACCCGAAAGAAAACGGCTTCGCTCTCTCCGAAGACAACGGAACCACGTGGAAAGTGCGGACGATTCCCGGGACTGCCGGCGGCGGCAGTGATCCTTCGGTGGCGGTTGACGACGGCGGTCTCCTCTATCTCGGGTTCATGAACGAGGACAAATACCCGGCGGTAGCTGTGTCAGCCGACAAAGGGAAAACCTGGACCAACATGTACGACGTAGGCGCGATGGTAGGTGTCAAAAACGCCGTGTTTCCAGCGATGGTCGCTGGCAGTGCGGGCCGCGCTGCCATGGCCTTCTATGGCACTACCCAGGAAGGTTCCGTCAACGACTTTAACTCCAAAGCTGTCTGGTACCTTTACGTCGCGCACACCTACGACGGTGGGGCGCACTGGATCACCGTTAACGCTACGCCGAATGATCCCATCCAGCGGGGCGGAATTTTCCTGGGAGGAGGCTCGCAGATTCATCGCAATCTGCTCGACTTCTTCGGCGCAGACGTGGATCGGTTCGGTCGCATGACAGTTGGTTACGCCGACGGCTGCATCGGCGCCTGCGTCCCGTCCGGCGATGACGCTCGCGGAAACTCTTACACCGCCTATGGCAGTATTGCTCGTCAGACTGGCGGCCGGCGTCTCTTCTTCGGCTCTGATTCGAGCAGCGCAACGGTTCCCGGTGCTCCACTTCTCACAGTCGTGCGCAATGGCTCAATCAGCACTCTCACCTGGTCGCAATCGGAGAATGGCGGTTCGACGATCACTGGTTACAACGTGTATCGCAGTGCCGGCGGGCCTGAGCAACTTATCGCGACATTGGGAGGCAACGCGCAGCGTTACGTCGATGGCTCAGGCGATTCAACCACAACTTACAGTTATCGAGTCAGCGCTACGAATGCCATTGGCGCGTCGTGCGGCACAAACGCCGTTCTCGCCGAGCCGGTGGGCAGCTCATGCGATCCGAATGGTTTACGAATTCTGGACGACGCGGCTGGCGATCAGATTGGTGCACCGCTCGAAGGCGACATGGATATCCAGTGGGTGTCGATTGGTGAGCCATTCTTCGCCGACGGCTCAC
>DASTOZ010000840.1:0-4052 GCA_035762365.1 Pyrinomonadaceae bacterium
CGAATTCAACGCATTCGCAATGAAGCTCAACGCTACCGGCTCCGCGCTCATCTACTCCACGTACCTCGGCCCAATCGTGGGTGCCGGGATTGCCATAGACTCAGCCGGCAATGCCTTTATCGTGGGCCAGGCGACCGGAAACTATCCGACTACCCCCGGTGCGTTTCAAACAGTGTTCGGTGGCGGCAGCGATGCGTTTGTGACGAAGCTGAACGCGACCGGCACTGCACTCATCTATTCCACCTTCGTGGGCGGAAGCGGTCTCGATTCCGCTGAAGACATCGCCATAGATTCAGCAGGCAACGCCTACGTCACAGGTAACGCACAAGCCGGCTTCCCCGTCACGCCCGGCGCGTTTCAAACCGTTTCCAGCGGCGTCAGCGATGCGATGGTGGCGAAACTGAACTCCACGGGAACGGCGCTCGTCTACTCGACGTTTTTGGGTGGAGGCGGAAATGACGGAGGCAGCGGCATTGCCATTAACGCGGCCGGCAACGCGTACGTCACTGGATTCACCGACTCGTCAAACTTCCCCGTCACGCCGGGCGCTTTTCAGAGTATGAAGGGTATGGGCCTGGATGCGTTCGTCACTGAGCTGAGCACGACCGGCAACGCTCTCGCTTATTCAACCTATCTGGGTGGCGATGGAACCGAATTCGGCAACGACGTCACGCTGGACACCGCAGGAAACGCATCAGTCGTAGGCCTGACGGGTTCAACCAATTTCCCCACAACCATAGACGCAATTCAAAGCGCTTACGGTGGCAACATTGACGCTTTCATCACGAGACTAAACCCCGCCGGAACCGGGCTCGTGTTCTCGACCTACCTGGGCGGCGCCAATGGTGACAACGGGATTTCGGTATTCGTCGATGCCGCGGGAAGTATTTACTTAACGGGGTCAACCGGTTCCGCGAATTTCCCGACTACGCACGACGCGTTTCAGACTCTGTTCGGGGGCGGATCGTCTGACGCTTTTGTCACCAAAATCGTGTTTACCAACTTCGACGCTTGCCTGATCGACGACGGCAACGGCGATTCGTTCCAGTTCGACTCGACGACCGGCGATTACCGGTTCACGCAAGCTGGTGTCGGCGGGTTAACCCTGACCGGCACAGGCACGCTTAGCGAACGAGGATGCCTGCTCGTGCTGGAAGACAATCAATCCGGACAGCGAGTGATGGCCCAGTTAAATACCTGCAACAACAAAGGCAACGTAGTGATTCAGACGGAGTCGGAAACGAAGACGACTTTTGTAATCACCGACAAGGACACGACTGACAACAACTGCGCACCCTAGTGCGGAGCGGTCATCACCAGTTCGATCTGCTCGTGCAGATTGTTTCCTGATGACTTGCGCTTGATCTCGATGCGGATCACGTCCGACGCGACGTTCAGCAAGCTGCTGATGTTGCCGGAAAAGAATTCCTGTGAGCCGGAGGTCTCGTTGTTATTTGCCTGTTTGATCGCCTCTGCGTCGAGGACGTTGACGATATCGTCAAACGACTCCTTTCGTCGGTCGAGACGAATAACAGTCAGTTCATCGACGTCCGCTGTTACAGCGGTGCTCGACGCCTCGTCTTTCTCGTGAGGCTCGAGCACCGCTTTCATCAGTTCATTGCTGTTGGAGACGATCAGCAGGTTGTCTTTGATCGCATAACAGATTTCCCAACCCAACATCGGAAGATCCAGGTTGCGCCACGCACGACCGGCGTCAGTCCGACTTTCCCATTTGGGTTGCGAACCGGAGTTGATAATCGTCAACCGAGCCTGCGCGCCTTGCGCAACAGTTTGTTCCAACAACTCGCGTCGCAGACTTCCCGGCGATTGCAGATTGAAAATCGCGACTTTGCGAAACTCCACAAAGAGCGGGCCCTTGGTAGCGTGTGGCGTGGTTGCAACCGCAACCGACGAAGGGCGCGCCGGACCCAGCACGTTTTGCAGCCCAGCGAGGAACTGCTGTTCCAGTTCGGCAGCGAGTGGGTTTCGACCTGGTTCCGGACGATCGCTGACACGAGCGTCGTAGGGATCGTCAATCGTCGTGTCGTAGTTGTTGCCAAGCGACGAATAGCGGTCGTAAGGTTCGTAGTCATCATCGCCGAGCGCATAGAAATCATCGGAGCTATACGAATCCCACGACCACGTCCTGCCGCCGCTCTCCTGCTCGACCGCACTGTCAAAAAGCGTGTCGCGTATGATCTTGCCTGTCACGCTGCCGTCGTTGACGACGGATCGTAACCTGACGAAAGGAGCGTCGTCGGGCGTGCGCGAGTACAACCTTCGCAACTCGGCAGTCGCGATCGTGGAATTACTTCGGTCCATCGGAACAGTAGTCAGAAATTCACGCCGTTCGATCCACCTCGACTGCTGCTGCTCGAGATCAAAAATGCCCGCGCGAATAGACTTCAGCTCAGTGACGTTTTGCATCAGCCAGTAGCGCTTGAAGTAATAGTCAGCATTCAGTCTCGACTGGTCCACCCAGATCGTCGCGAAGTGCGGCGTCACCTTCTGGCTCAAAGCCTTGAAGGCCGGATCGTCCGCAATGCTGTCCTTTGTTGCGTGCTTTGTGATGTTGGCAATCGCGCGCAGGAACAACTTCTCGTTTGTTCCGAGGAGGAAACGTCCGTTCACAGTGGCGAACGCGAGCACCTGCTTCTGGCGGCCGCGATCGGCTTCCACTGACTGACGATAGTAACCAGTTCCATCCGGCGCTTCGGCCTCTTCAAACTGGTCTTTGTTGCTGAAGAACTGCGTCAGCGCGACTTTCTCCTCGCTAATCGGCGCGACGAAGAGCAAATCGAGCTGTCCAATGTCATAGACGGCGACAGCCGCGGCGCCGTCGGTCGAAGAACCAATGGCCGCGAGGTCAACCGGAAATCCGAGTGCGTTGTTGAATTCCTCCCAGCGCGAGATCAACTTCAAGGCCAGATGGCGGTGTTGGACTTGCTGGTAATTCGTGCTGTTGAGATAGCGCTCCTTCAGCTGCGACTGGTCCCACTGTTTGAGCAGTTCGGGAAGATTTGCGAACTGCGCGTAGACCAACGCGCCGCGCGGCAAGTCTGCGGCAAGACTGTAGGCGTTCCTGTTCGAGCGAGTCGATCGTGCGTAGACGATCAGTGCGACGCAGATAAGGACCAATAACGCGGCAAGAAATCGAACTCGTTTATTAATTCTGATCATAAACAAACCTGCCTTCACTCGCGTTCCAAACCAGCGATTGTTTGATTACGCGTTGCACTTTGAGCTGTTGCGAAGATCTCGCACTCCAGTTTCTTCTTCTTGCGTGCCACGTGCCGTCGGTTTCCAGCCAGTAACTGTAAAAAGGGACGTCGCCGCTGAGTTTGACTGACGATGTGGTGGTCTCGATCTGCATCACCGGCTTCGCATTCGCCGAACCCGGAGCGAAAGCTATGAAACTCGACTGCTTGCGTTTGACGTCGCTCCAATCATGGCCCACGTAATCCTTTACTGGTTCGAGAACCTCTTCGTCGATCTCGGCGATCTGAACGAGCTGTCCACGGTCCAACCGCAACAAGCGTGCTTTGCGAACGTAAGACGTCGCGTCACCATTGCTCTCGCGAACAAGCAGCTCGTGAATGCCGGGCTTGATCGTTGTGGGCAGAGAGAGCCAGTTGGCATAAGGGTAGTCTTCAAACCGCAGCCAACTGCTCAGCGCGGCAATGAGTTTCCAGCCGCAGGAGTCTTTGCTGAAGATCAATGCGGTCGGGTGTTCGAGGCGAACGAAAGTTACCAAAGCTTCCGTACCGGGCGTGTCATCGAGTTGCACGTACTCGAGCCGGGCGCGATCGGTCCGCTCCGGATAGTTGAGGTCACGCTCGTAGTCGTAATAGACGTTCGAGATGTCAGGTCGCAGCAGCAGCCGCTTGAACATCGCGCGTCGCACGTCTACTTCTTCGCTCTTGATAGCAGTCAATACTTCTTCAGGCCGATTGAAATAATCGCTTGCCTGGCAACGAGTGAGCTGTGCCTGAGGTTGGCGCTGCCTGTGCCGGCGCAGTCCAAGGATCGCGGCAACGATGAAAGCCGCGGTC
>DASTOZ010000841.1:0-4167 GCA_035762365.1 Pyrinomonadaceae bacterium
GGCGTTGCAACCCGTGCCGGTGGGTGTGAGCGGCGA
Source organism: Pyrinomonadaceae bacterium (assembly GCA_035762365.1). Classification (GTDB taxonomy): domain Bacteria; phylum Acidobacteriota; class Blastocatellia; order Pyrinomonadales; family Pyrinomonadaceae; genus PSRF01. The sequence goes on from DASTOZ010000841.1 coordinate 37, forward strand.
GCTATACATCGGCGGGGTGCAATTAGCGCGCGGCTACTGGCGTCGAGCGGGACTGACGGCGGAACGGTTCGTGCCCGACCTGTATGCGAGCGAGGCAGGACGACGGATGTACCGCACGGGCGACGTGGCGCGTTATCTGGCGAGTGGCGAGATCGAATACCTGGGCCGCGTGGACCAGCAGGTGAAGTTAAGAGGCTTCCGCATCGAGTTGGGTGAGATCGAAGCGGCGTTGATGACGCACGACGACGTGAGGGAAGCAACCGTCATCGTCTACGGCGACAAGGCAACCACGCAGCAGCTCGCGGCTTACATCGTCCCGACTTACGCGGGATTGGAAGACGACGCACCGAGCGACGCGACACAACAGGAATCGACGTTCGAGTCCAAAGCGCAAGAAACGATCAACGCTCTGCGCCAGTACCTCAAGGAACGCCTGCCCGATTACATGTTTCCCACTGTCTTCATCCCGCTACGGCAGATGCCTGTCACTCCAAGCGGCAAAGTCGACAGGAAAGCTCTGCCCGCACCTGAAATCGCGCGCGGCACGCTCGTATCTGTTCCTTACGAAGCGCCACGGAACGGTGTCGAGGAGATCCTCGCGCACGTTTGGGGCGAGGTACTGAAGCTCGAAAAGGTCGGCGTTCACGACAACTTCTTCGCCCTGGGCGGCGACTCGATACGCAGCCTGCAAGTCGTTGGTATGTGCCGCGAGCGTGGTTTGTATCTGACTTTGCAGCAGTTGTTTCAGTACCAAACGATCGCCGAGCAGGCCTCAGTGCTGCAACGCCAGCACACAGACACGGAACGGCGCGAGTACAACCGCGAACCCTTCGCGATGGTGAGCGAGGCTGATCGCAAGAAGATTCCCGCAGACGTGGAAGACGCCTATCCGCTCTCGATGCTGCAGGGCGGCATGCTCTATCACTGGGAGGTCATGCCCGATGCGGCGCTCTACCACAACGTAAACAGCTTCCACTTGAAGGCCGCGTTCGATGAGCGCGCGCTGAGGGAAGCGACCGCCAGGGTTGTCGCGCGTCATGAAGTTTTAAGAACGTCCTTCGATCTGATGACCTACAGCGAGCCGCTGCAACTCGTACATCGCGAAGCGGAGATGTCGATCGGCGTCGAAGACCTGCACGAGTTAAGTAAGCTGGAGCAGGAGCGCCGGATCGACGATTTCATCGCGGAGGAGAAGCGGCGTGGGTTCGACTACACCCGCGCGCCGCTGCTGCGTTTCTTTATACATATTCGCGACGACCAGCGATTCCAATTCACCTTGACCGAGTGTCACGCGATACAGGACGGTTGGAGTCTGCACACGACGCTCGCCGAAATCTTTGACAACTATTTCAGACTGCTGAAGGACGAGGATCTCGAAGAGCGAGCCGCGGAGCCGGTCAAGTATCGCGACTTCGTGGCGATGGAGCGCGAAGCGCTCGCGAGCAAGGAGCAGCACAACTACTGGCAGAACAAACTCTACGGCAACACGTTCACGAACATGCCGCGATGGCCTAGATCGATGAGGGATCACGCGGGCGATGGTCCGCGCGTGCGCTTCCGTCAGGTGCCGGTGCCGGTCGAGTTGTCGGAAGGTGTGAAGGATCTGGCGCGGCGGTGTGCAGTGCCGCTCAAGAGTGTCGCATTGGCAGCACACCTTAAAGTCATGAGCTTGCTCAGCGGCAATCGCGACGTGCTGACGGGCGCCGTCAGCAACGGCAGGCCGGAAGAGAGCGGCGGTGAACGAGCCATCGGTCTATTCCTCAACACGCTTCCGTTTCGTCTGCGATTGCCTGAAGGCAATTGGGCCGATCTCGTGCGCGCCACGTTCGATAACGAGTGGGAGTTGTTGCCCTACCGCCGCTATCCGATGGCTGCGTTGCAACATGGCCCCGGCCGAGAGCAGTTGTACGAGACGGCCTTCAACTACATCCATTTTCACGTGGTTGCCGAGACGTTGGGATCGGGAGACGTCGAGCTGCTCGGTACCAAGATGGTGGAAGCGACGAACTGGGCGCTTCAGTCGCACTTCTCGCTGGGCATCGACACGCCGCACATCGATCTGCGCCTCGAGTACGACTCCGACACGTGGTCGGACAAGCAGATGGATCGCGTTATTCATTACTTCCAGAATGTGCTCACGGCGATGGCCATCGATCCGACTTCGCGTCACGATTGGCAACGTCTTCTCTCCGACGAAGAATTGGACCAGCAGTTACATCAGTGGACGAAAACACAGGCAGACTATCCGCGCGAGAGCACGTTCGCGGAGCTGTTTCAGCAGCAGGTGGAGCGAACGCCTGGTGCTATTGCCGTTCAATCGGACGACGGCTCACTCACTTACGCGGAGCTCAACCGGCACGCCAACGTTCTTGCGCACGTGCTGATTGCTTGCGGCGTTGGTCCCGAATCAATCGTTGCCCTGCTCGCCGAACGTTCGACAGACTTCCTGATCTCCATGCTCGCCGTCTTCAAGGCGGGCGCCGCGTACCTGCCGCTCGACCCCATGCATCCGGTGCTGCGACACCTGCAAGTGTTGGAACAGAGTGGGGCTACCGTGATCGTGCGCTCAGCGGAGTTCGGAATGCTGGTGGACCAGATCGTAGAACGTCTCGATCCGTCGCAACGTCCGCAAGTCTTCCCGATGGAGGCGAGCGAGTGGGCGACGCGTGCACATTCGCACCGGCTGGAGAATCCCTCGCTGCATGGCGGTCCGCGCAACCTGGCTTACGTCATCTACACGTCAGGCTCGACGGGTCTTCCGAAAGGCGCGATGGTCGAACAGCGCGGAATGATCAACCACTTGTGGGCCAAGGTGAACGACCTGGGATTGAACTGCAGCGACGTCATCGCGCAGACCGCATCGCAGTGCTTCGACATTTCGGTTTGGCAGTTCCTGTCGGCGCTGGTGATGGGCGGGCAAGTACGCATTGTGTCGCCGGAGCGCGGACTTGATCCGGTGCAGATGTTGAAGCTGGTGAGAGAAGACGGCGTGACCGTGCTGGAAACGGTGCCATCGTTGCTGCGTGCGCTTGTGGACCAGGCTCGACAGCAGTCAGCGGCCGATGGACAACAAGCGGCAGCCACGTGGGGGAACCTGCGTTGGATGGTAGCCACAGGCGAGGCGCTGTTGCCGGAGTTATGCCGCGAGTGGTTTCTGCACGGCAGCCCGTCCGCAAAGCTGCTCAACGCGTATGGACCAACTGAGTGCTCCGACGATGTGACGCACTACGTCGTCGAAAGCTCACCCACGCAGGAGCAGGCGCGGATACCGATCGGTCGCGCGCTGGCGAACACGCAGCTTTACGTTCTCGACGATCAGATGATGCCGTTGCCGATCGGAGTGACGGGCGAGTTGTACATCGGCGGCGACGGTGTCGGTCGTGGTTATCTCAGAGACGCGTCGCGGACCGCGCGAAGGTTTGTGCCGCATCCGCACGCCACTAAACCCGGCGAACGCTTGTACCGAACGGGTGATGTGTGCCGTTACTTGCCCAACGGGGAGATCGAGTTTCTCGGGCGTGTCGATCAACAGGTGAAGGTGCGGGGTTATCGCATCGAGTTGGGAGAGATCGAGGCCGTGCTCGAGCGGCACGAAGAGGTAGAGAAGTCTGCCGTCGAGGCGAGAGAGGATGGGACAGACGGCGAGAAGCGTCTTGTTGCATACGTCGTCCGGCGCAGTCTCACAGAAACCGCTACTGCAAACGGCGGCAACGGAAAGAACGGCGGCAACGGCAATGGCGCACAGCCCTCAGGCGTGACGAGCCGGGAGTTGTGGGAGTATCTCCGTGAGCGACTGCCGGAATACATGGTGCCACCGAGCATCATGCTGTTGGACGAGATGCCGCTCACGCCAAACGGCAAGATCGATCGCAAGGCCCTGCCCGCGCCCGAAGGATTGATGGCGAAGTCGGAAGTGGTTTACGTCCCGCCGCGAAACAAGTTGGAGCAGACGATCGCCAAGGTCTGGCGCGAGGTGCTGCACGTCAAGCGAGTGGGCATGAACGATAACTTCTTCGACCTCGGCGGCCACTCGATTCGCATGATCGAAGCCACCAGCAAACTGCGGGTTGTCCTCGGCCGTGAACTCAGCGTCCTGAGTATGTTCGAGTACCCAACAGTCAGTAAGATGGC
>DASTOZ010000842.1:0-2854 GCA_035762365.1 Pyrinomonadaceae bacterium
ATGATGATGTCAGCAATGCCCATCAGGATCTCCTGCTGGTCGCCGAGTTTCATCATGTATTTCTGCGCAGCGGCGCCGAGCGTCATCAACGCAACCTTCTTCGCGTTCGTCGTCAACTTCTCTTCGGCTGCGAGCAGCGTATCGTCGTCGTCGAAACCGCCGAGTGCAGGCGAGAGCACTTCGTCCATCAACGCCTGCGCGGCCGGCAACAGAGCAAGATTTCCGCTCAACGCACTCTTCATCAATCGACCCGGAATCAACATGCGGTTGATCTCGTTCGTGCCCTCAAAGATGCGATTGATGCGCGAGTCGCGATAAGCTCTTTCGGCCGGATAATCCGCGGAATAACCATATCCACCATAAATCTGGACCATCTCGTCGACGACGTAATCGCAATACTCGGAAAGCGCGACCTTAATGATCGAACACTCAGCCGCGTACTCTTCAATCGCGCTCAAACGCGCGTTCATGTCTTTCGGATCGACCGTGTTCAATCGATCTTCGATCATGCCGAGCGTGCGGTAGATCATCGACTCGCCGATCCACGTGCGAATCGCCTGTTCCGCGAGCTTCGCCTTGATTGCGCCAAACGAAGAGATCGACTTACCGAACTGGTGTCGCTCGTTGGCGTAACGGACCGACTCATGGACCATCAGCTTCATGCCGCCAACGCACATCGCGCCGAGTTTGAAACGGCCGATGTTCAGGACGTTGAATGCGATCTTGTGTCCTTTGCCGATTTCGCCGAGCAGGTTCTCGACGGGCGTGCGAACGTCAGATAGAACGAGCGCCGTCGTGCTCGATCCCTTGATGCCCATCTTGTGCTCTTCGGCGCCCGACGTCAGACCCGGTTGGCGCTCGACGATGAACGCGCTGAACTTGTCGCCGTCGAGCTTCGCGAACACGATGAAGATGTCGGCGAAGCCGCCGTTGGTGATCCACATCTTCTCGCCGTTGAGAATGTATTCCTTGCCGTCCTCGCTCAAACGCGCCGTGGCTTTTCCGTTCATTGCATCGGAACCAGCGCCTGCTTCGGTCAACGCATAAGCCGTGATCAACTCGCCCGCCGCGATCTTCGGCAGGTACTTCTTCTTCGCGGCTTCGGTGGCGAAGTAAACGATCGGCAGCAGACCGATGCCGCTTTCCGCTCCGAGCGTCGTCGCGAACGAAGCCGAGCGACCGATGTTCTCGCCGATCAGCGCACCGCTGGTTTGATCGAGCCCGAGTCCGCCGAACTCTTCCGGAATGTTTGCGCCGATCAATCCGAGCTCCGCTGCGTGCGCGACGAGTTGACGAGAAAGTTTCCAATCATGCTTCTCGAGCTCGTCGATACGCGGGTTGACTTCGTTGTCGATAAACTGCCGCGTCGTTTCGGCAATCATGCGGTGCTCGTCGGTGAAGTCTTCCGGCGTGAAGATCGTCTCCGGCGCGCGCTCTTCGATCAGAAACGCTCCGCCTTTGACTAACTGCTTGTGTTCGGCTACGGCTGACATTCAGGTTTGTCCTCCTATTTGACTTGTGTCTCTCGCTTGCGAACGGTCAGTGGAAAAAAGAATTCTAACTTCCCTCAGTAATCGTTACGCTGCGATTCGTTCGAAGATTCCAGCGGCGCCCATGCCACCGCCAACACACATCGTCACCATTCCATAGCGACCGTTGCGACGCTCGAGCTCGCGCAGGATGCTTGCCGTGAGCTTCGCGCCCGTGCAACCGAGCGGGTGGCCCAACGCGATCGCGCCGCCGTTGACGTTTACTTTTTCGGGATCGAGACCCAGCGTCTTGATCACCGCGAGCGACTGCGCGGCAAACGCTTCGTTCAACTCGATCAGATCGATGTCTTCAACCTTCAGGCCCGCCAGTTTCAACGCTTTCGGAATTGCGAATACTGGGCCGATGCCCATCTCCTCCGGCGGACAACCAGCGGTGGCATACGCAATAAACCGCGCCATCGGTTTCGCGCCCAACTGTTTCGCGCGCTCGTCTGACATCACGATCGCCGCTGCCGCGCCGTCTGACATCTGCGAGGCGTTGCCCGCGGTGATCGTGCCCTTCACATGAAATGCCGGCTTCAGTTTCGCGAGTCCTTCAGCGGACGTGTCGCGCCGCACGCCTTCGTCCTTATCAAAAACGAGTTCGCGCCGTTGCTTTTTGCCCTTTTCGTCCAACTCTTCGAGGACGACGTTCAGCGGCACAGTCTCGTCGGCAAACTTTTCTGCGTCGAGCGCGGCAGCGGCCCGTTGATGCGAACGCAACGCAAACTCGTCCTGCTCCTCACGCGTCACTTCATACTTGCGCGCGACGTTCTCAGTTGCGAGCCCCATGCTGAGATAGAAATCAGGATAATGCTCGACCAGGTACGGGTTCGGACGAATGATGTGACCACCCATCGGGATCATCGACATCGTCTCGAGTCCGCCCGCGACGATCACTTCAGCGCCGCCGCTACGAATGCGTTCGGCCGCCATCGCGATCGACTGCAAACCCGACGAACAGAATCGATTGATCGTCATCGCGCTCGTCTCGATCGGCAAGCCCGCGCGAATGGCAGCCGCGCGCGCGACATTCATCCCCTGCTCGGCTTCCGGCATCGCGCAACCCATGATCACGTCTTCGATCTGCGAAGGTTCAAGACCGGGAACACGCGCGACCGCGTCTTTGATGACAGCCCCACCCATTTCGTCGGGGCGTGTCGTGCGCAACGTGCCGCGCGGCGCTTTACCAACTGCCGTTCTTACCGCTGAAACGATTACTGCGTCTCTCATATTAAATGCCTCTTGTGTTTTGTTCTTTGTATCTTGATCTTTGATAGCAACAACGGACCACTGACTGCTGACAAAGAACAAAATACCAAGTA
>DASTOZ010000843.1:0-3763 GCA_035762365.1 Pyrinomonadaceae bacterium
GCGCGCCAAATTCGAGCAGGCGTTTCGACGAACCGGACTGCCGCAGCAGGGTTGGGAGTTGTCCGATATTACCCAATGCCTGTATGCCAACATGCAACGCCACGCGCGAACGCTGCTTGAAGAGAAAGGAATCCTCACTCCACGTCAGGAACACAAGAATGGGGCGGAATGGATCTTCTGGGCGCAGGAGCCCGAGCCAAACGGAAGCTAGTCAGCGCAGCACAGTCCTCAGATCGATTCTGGTCGCGCGCATCGCTGGTCCAAGAGTGGCGAGCATCGCGATCGACGAGAGCAACAATGACCGTCACGTAAATCGCCACATACAGATTACTTACATCAAACAGGTAAGCTAGCCGGCCTCGGCTTCGCGTCGCGTCGCAGTCTCCACAATTCCCGCGCTGCGAGAATGACGGAGAAGAGTGTGGTCACGCCGATCATGACAAGTGTCCAGACGAAGAAGAACGCGGCCTGGGAGTGGGCTATGCGACCGCCAGCCATTCCCGCGCGTGTCATGTGGATGATGGGAATGCCAAATCCCAGGAACGATAACACGAGGATGATGATGTACCCCGATCGCCGTCCCTCGAGCACTAGCGTTGTTGCATAGAGCCAGAAGGCCAGGAAGACGATCGGAATGAGGTTCGAAAACTTTCCCGGAGCAAGCCCGCGCACGACGTCGTCCGCATGGTGCAATGACAGGAACAGCATCGACAGCAAAGACGTGATGGCTAACAAAACGTTTCGTTTCATTTTGAGACTCCGTCCATGAAGAGACTACTGTCTTTGAAAGCGTCAAGTCTCCACATGCTGTAACTGAATTGTAAAAAGTTGTAACGGAACGAGGAGTTGAAGTCTTATTCGATGAAGCGATAGCCGAGCCGGTGAACGGTAATGATGTGCTGAGGTTCGGCCGGGTCAGGCTCGATCTTCTGCCGCAACCTCGCGATGTGATTGTCGACCGTGCGCGTAATCGGGCTGCTCTCATAGCCCCAAACTTCGTCGAGCAGTTGATCGCGCGTCACGATCTCGCCTCGATGGCGGATCAGGTAACGCAAGATCTCGAATTCGCGAGCTGACAGATCCAAAGCGCGTCCGCCTTTGCTCGCTGCGTACTTCTTGAAGTTCAACTCCACGTCGCCGAATGCAAAACTCTCGACGTCTACGACCTGTTTGGCAGCCCTTCGCAAATGGGCCCTGATGCGCGCGAGCAGTTCCTTGATGCTGAACGGTTTCGTCACGTAATCATCCGCGCCAACCTCCAGACCGACCACCTTGTCAGTCTCCTGACTCCGAGCCGTCAGCATCACGATTGGCGTTTCGATCCCGCGGGTGCGCAGAGTGCGGCACACGTCTATTCCGCTCATCAACGGCAGCATCACGTCCAGCAAAATGATGTCGGGTTTCTCGGTCGAGGCTTTCTCCAATCCCTCTTTCCCGTCGCGGGCCACACACACCTCGTACCCTTCGTACTCACAACTATCCTTCAGTCCGAGGACCATGTTGGGTTCGTCTTCGATTATCAGCACTTTGACCAACGTTATGTGCTCCTGGTTTCAGACGTATCATCCAGCGGCAGCACAATCGTGAAACGACTTCCCTTGCCCACGTCGCTTTCGACCGAGATCGTCCCGTGATGAGCTTCGACAATGTGCTTCACCAGCGATAACCCGAGACCGCTTCCCTTTACATCATGGACCAACCCATTGCCCACGCGGTAAAACTTCTCGAACACCTTCGCCTGTTCAGCGCGTGGAATCCCAATGCCCTGGTCGGCGACTTCGATCGACAGATCCGACCCGCGCTTCTCCGTCTTGATCGAAAGGTGCTTCACCTCACGCGAATACTTGATCGCGTTGTCCACAAGGTTTGAGATCGCCTGCGCCATCGCGTCACGATCGATCACGACCGGCGGCAAGTCAGGTTGTATGTTTGCTTGAACGTCGAACCCCGAATTCACGATCTGATAGCGATAGCTGGAAAGCACGTTCTCGATCACCGCCGACACATCATGGCGCGCGAAATTATACGTCTTCCTTCCTGCTTCGATTTTTGAGAAGTCGAGGACGTTATCGATCATCTTGTTCAAACGCAGACTTTCATGACGCATGATCCGGTAGTACTCCGTCTTCTTCTCCTCACTGTTGACGCGACCGAGTTCCAGGATTTCAGAAAACAGGCTGAGCAACGACAGAGGCGTCTTTAGTTCGTGCGAAACGTTGGCTACGAAGTTGGATTTCGCCTGTGCGAGACGCGCTTCGCGATCAGTCGCGCGAAGGGTGAGCGCGATTCCACCAAGCAGGAACAGAAGTACGAGGAAAGTCGCGCCCGCGCTGTGGAGGAAACTGTCGCGCGTGAGTGCGTCGAGGTTGGTGTTCTTCAGGCCGATGCTTGCTTTCCAATTCGAGAACGGGCGATCGAGACTGGTTTCCAGAAGATAACCATTCTGCGGCGGCCCGTTTGAATAGACTACTCGCTGATTCTCGTCAGTCATCGTAACGGCCATCGTTGGTGAGTGTGACGCGACGAGTGGATTGATGATCCGTGCCAACAAATCATCCCGGACAAAATCTTCCGTCAATCGCACACCCGCAAAACCGCTTTGCTCCGGCAACGGATAAAACAGGTAGTTGTGTGCAAACAAATACTTCCGATTATCGTCAATAAAACTCTGCGCGCGCTGCGCTTCTTCAAACACAGACACGATGTTGGACTGCCTGGCCGAGCCATCCAGAACAAAAATCTCCTGTATCTCCGGATGCGAACGCTTCACGTCTGCGAAATACTTCTCGAACTGTTCCGCGGGACCAGGAAAGCGCATGTTGCCGATCGGACCCAGGGTTTGAGCGGCGACGTCTTCGAGACGCCGTTTCATTTGCTGCTGGACAAGCGTAAGGCCTTGTCGAAGGTTGTCCTTGAACGCGCCTTTCGTCTTGTTCTGGAGCTCGGTGAGCGAGCGATACTGCAAATAAGTCAGCACCAGCACCGGAAGAAACACGCCGACCGCTGCCAGTATCAGAAGCTTTTTTCGCAGCGAGAGCATACATCGAGATTCTACAGAAAACTCGCTAATCGCTCGCGCCGAATTGTAAAAAGTTGTAACAGCCGTGAGGGCCGGTTCGTGAGTTGATTAGCAGTCGCGACTCGTGCTCGAACGTATCTCGCGCAGCAGCCAGGAACGAGCGATCTTCCATTCACGCTCTACTGTCGTTACGGACACGCCCAGGATGTCGGCGATCTCCGGCATCGTGAATCCGCCAAAGTAGCGATACTCGACGATCTTCGATCTTCTTTCATCGCACATGCTTAACTTCGTCAGCGCCGCGTCAAGATCCAGCAGCTCCCGAAATCCCGATTCTAGTAAAGGAGAATGCGATGCCTGACGTAGTCCCAAATCGTTGACGTTTATCCCCACGATCCCGAGAAGCAAAAACAGATGTTGAAGATCGATCCTGATGGCCAGGCCCAGAACCTTAGCATGATGGTGGATGCTCTCGGTCGGGAGATAAGAAAGATCGCCATCATCAGCAAAACCGCCACGTGGAACGACGTAAACTCCACGAAAGATTGCACGAGGCCATCTTGAAGGTAAACAACAAGCTTGACGATGAGTGGCAGCCACTCGCCGCCTAATCAACCAAAACCCGACGGCGGCAACGGTCGCCGTCCAACAACTGAACGAAAGGAGCAGACTCATGAGTACTAAGACAATCTACGGTTTGGCCGTCGGGATTTCGCGATACACGCACCTCAGAAAACTAGCGGC
>DASTOZ010000844.1:0-2165 GCA_035762365.1 Pyrinomonadaceae bacterium
CCGGCGAAGCGCCGCCCGCGCCGCGTACGACTCAACCGAATCAACAGCCGCAGAACACATCATCTGTGGATGGTCCAACCGGATTTAATTCGGCATGGTTAGTCGCCGAACAGCAGGTCACGGATTGGCGCAGCATCAGTCTGCAATTGCCGTCGTCTGCGTCGGCGCCGCTCACTTTCAATATCGATAGCGGCACGGGCGGGCAGCCGCAGAAGCGTGCGCAGCTCGTACTCGATCGCACCACCGGCGCTGTCACGCGTTGGGAGCCGTTCTCGTCCTACACTCGCGGCCGCCAACTCCGATCGATCCTGCGTTTCGCGCATACCGGCGAGGTCGTCGGAATCCCGGGGCAAACGATCGCCGCGATTGTTTCACTCGGCGGCGCCGTGCTCGCGTTTACAGGACTCGCCCTGGCATTTCGTCGCTTGTACGCCTGGATCTCCAAACGCGCCGGAAAACGCGCTATACTCAGCCGCACTCCAATGGAAACAGCGATCGAAACAAATCAAGTGGCCGAGTAGCGTGCCTTGTCATCAATCTACGACGATCATCTGCAACCTCTGGAACTTGGCGAAGTAAAAACGTATCCCCTCGCCTCGCGCACGAGCAAAGTCAAACTGAGCGATTTCGCCAGCCCCGTAGCCGACGACGCCTCCTTGCAGTCGTTCATCTCGAGTCTGCCGGACGTACTCGCGGTCCAATCACTGCGACAACTAACCGCTCGCATTCACCACGCGCGTGAATCGAAGAAGCCGATCATCTGGGGCATCGGCGGCCACGTGATCAAGACCGGACTCGCGCCGTTGCTGATCGATCTGATGAAGCGGGGATTTGTTTCCGCGTTTGCGGCGAATGGATCCGTGCTGGTCCATGACGCCGAGATCGCGATGATCGGAACGACTTCGGAAGACGTCGACGCGACGCTTTCGGAAGGCATCTTCGGCGGCGCGGAAGAAACGGGACAACTACTCAACAGCGCCGCACTGGACGGCGCCCGAGATCAGATCGGACTCGGTGAAGCAGTGGGCCGCGCATTAACCGCGCGCAACCCACAACATCGCGACTATTCACTTCTCTGCGCGGCTTACGACGGGAAGATCCCATTCACCGCTCACATCACGATCGGCGGCGACATTGCCCACTTCCATCCGAAAGCTGACGGCGCTTCGTTAGGCGCAACAAGCCATACTGATTTCAGGCTTCTTGCGGCGCTGGTGAAAGAAATGAACGGCGGCGGCGTTTATCTCAACGTCGGCTCCGCAGTGGTGCTGCCTGAGGTGTTTTTGAAGTGCGTGACGCTGGTGCGTAACCTGGGCCATCCGCTCGCCGACATAACCACGGCAAACTTCGATTTCATTCAATCCTATCGTCCACTAACGAACGTAGTGCGTCGCCCAACCGAGAAAGGCACAGGTCACGGATATTCGATCACCGGTCATCACGAACTGACGATTCCCCTGCTCGCCGCGATGCTCATCTGCAAATAAGCAACAAAAAAGGAGGCCGCGAACCGCGGACCTCCCAACTTTTCTCGACAGATTGAACTAACGCGTTACGGTTTTTTCTTGCCGCCTCGGTCTTCCTTCGGCGGCCTCTGTGGCGGGGGTTGTTGCGGTCTGCCGCCACCTCCCTTGCCGTCGATGACCTTCACGGGTTTTTTGTCCGGCCGTTTGTCCTGGCCTTTGCCCTGGGCAAACGCGCCGGTCGACACCAGTGCCGTAATCATCACCGCCGCCAAAATTTCTCGTACTAACTTGCTCATTTCAACCGGGCCTCCTCATGCATTCTTGGCGCGCATGGGAGGGAGAAAGAGATGCGCCGAACTCGGAGGCTGCAAGACAGGCGCCAAAACGTGATTGCGCCGGGCGGGCGCGTTTTGCGCGAAAAGTTTAGCAGCAGAAACGAAAATCCGCACGGTTTCGAGTTGTCTCGCACCTTATCGTGCAGGTTGGGGCTTTGGGCTTTGGTCTTGGGGCTTGGGATTAGTAGCTAGTACTTGAGAGACACCACATAGAAACTAAGACCAAAGGCCTGAGAACAAAGACCCAAACAGTGAGTTTTCTAACGCCTGACCGTCACGCTCAGCGTGCCGACGTTGCCGCTACTGTCGAAAGATCGAAGCGAGATTGTGTGCTCGCCGGGCGCAAGCGCACTGAAATCGAGCG
>DASTOZ010000845.1:0-7972 GCA_035762365.1 Pyrinomonadaceae bacterium
GCAACTTTTATCGCGGGTTCGACACGAATGCGATCAACCCCGAGGTAGGAAGACTGGGTGCAATCGCAGGCGCCGCAGGACAAGGCGGGGTGCAGGCTGCCGAACGTGCACTGGTAAAGAACGACTATTCGAATGTCGGTCCAAGGTTCGGCGCAGCTTACGCGTGGAATGATCGGACCGTCATTCGCGGCGGTATCGGTCTGTACTATTCGCCGATCATTTACGGGTTCGAAGGCCAGAATGAACTGAACACCGGACTCATCGGTTACAACACGGGCTCGGGGCCCCGAACGCCTGATGGCCGGAATGCGCGGTTCTTCTTGTCGACTTATCCATCGATTCCGCCCGTTGCTCCGGACAGTCAGTTCATAGGCGCCGACATACAGTTCTTCGATCCGGATTTCAAGACCGGACGGACGCTGCAATACAGCCTCGATATACAGCGTGAATTACCGTTTAACTTCGTCGCCTCAGTTGGTTACATTGGCCACCACGCCACCCGGTTGCGATCAAATTTCCAGCGATTGAATGGACTGCCATTCAATGCGCTGAAGCTGGGTTTTCCCATCCTGAATATGTCGCTTGCAGATGCGCTTGCCAACCCGGCGATCGTGTCGTTCGCACAGAGTGCCGGCTCGCCACTGCCTTCGTCGACGAATTCGGTCTTTCCCGGATTCAACGGCAACGTCGCTCAATCATTGAAACCATTTCCGCAGTACAACCGCATCAACAACATTCTCGAGAGCCAGGGCACAAGCGACTACAACGCGCTTCAGGCAAAACTCGAACGGCGGTTTTCCCGTGGGATTCAAGTTGGTGCGTCGTACACTTTCTCAAAACTCATCACCGACGCGTCTGAAGATCTATTTGGCGGATCACCGCTCGGCGGAGTGCTGCAAAATCCATTCGATCGCGAGTCGTTCCGCTCGGTATCACCGAACAGCGCTCCACACGTGTTCGTGATCAATTACCTGATCGAGTTGCCGTTCGGTAAGAACAAGCGCTATCTGAACCAGGGCGGAGTAGTCGATAAAGTCGTCGGCGGATGGCAGTTCAACGGCATAAACCGATACCAGTCGGGCGTGCCGCTCAGTTTCTTCACATCGGATCCGGTCTTTACTGACTTCCTCCAACTGACCGGCTATCTCGGAAACCTCCGGCTGAACCCTACCGGTCAGCCGTTTGAGGGCAGCGGCACGTTCATCGACAATCGCTTTGGCCGGCAATTTATCAACACGGCGGCGTTCACGCCTCCGCCGCAGTTTGGCTCCGGCTTCAACAACAACCCGAGCGGCGCTCCAATCGGCTCTGCCGCTTACGCTGCGTATTATGCTGATCCATTGCGGTTCTTTGGCTCGCTCGCTCCGGCACTGAGCTCTGTGCATTCACAGCCGTTCTATAGCGAAGACTTCAGCCTGCTAAAGAAGACGACCATAACAGAGACGGTGACGTTTGAGTTGGGCGCTGAACTGTTCAATGCCTTCAATCGCACGTATTTTTTCTTCCCGACGACGGACCTGCGCGACTCTGGAAACTTCGGTTTCCAGAGTGTGGGAGCAAACAATCCCCGTAGAATACAGATCCGTTTACGGCTGCTGTTCTGAAATGACTTATCGGCGAACTACACAGATCGTTTTATTGTTTGTGCTGACGTGGACCACGGCGAATGCTGTGGCCCAACAAAACAAACGCGCCGAACAGAGTGTAGACGCACACACGCATCAGGGAATTGTCGCCGCCGATGCGAACAGGTTGAAAGAAGCTGAACGACACTTCGCAGCCGCGGCCTCCCTTGCACCATCGGACCCGTCCACCCGAAATAACTATGGCGCGATTTTGCTGCGCCTCGGCCGAACCGCAGAAGCACGCGCTGAGTTCGAAGCGTCACTGAAACTTAATCCGGACCAACCGAGCGCTTTAACCAACCTGGCGCAGATATATTTCGACCGTGGTCAGCCTGATGACCTCCGCATGGCGCTTACTTTGTTCGACCGTGCCGGAAAGAACTCCTCAGACCCCGAAATCTCTCGCGCCGTTGTCGTTACTTACCTCAAACTCGCTCAGTTGTTGATGGAGAAAGATGTTCGTGCCGCCGGACGCACTCTGGAGACTGCGGTGGCGAACGGGATAGACGACGCGAAGATCTACGCAGCCCTCGCCGAAGTCTATGAAGCCGATCGTCATTTCGAAAATGCGATTCCGGCAATGCGGCTCGCAATACAACGTGATCCTCGGAATGAGATGTATCACTTCCGTTACGCGCTACTGCTTGTCGACTCACATGCACCCGCCGCAGCGCTCGTTCGTTTAAAGGAAGCACTCACGCAGTTTCCGGATTCCGCGCGTTTGTGGTTGGCGCTCGGAATAGCACAACTCACGTACGGACAGAACGCGGAGGCGGAAACATCTTTCAACCGCTCGTTCGCACTTGATGCGAAGCTGGTGCCCGCGATCGCGTATCTCGGTGTCACGTACGCCGAGAGAGGTCAGTACGATAAAGCGATCGAGCTCTACGAACGCGCCATCGCTTTGAATCCGCAACTCGCGTCGTTGCATTACCTCGTCGCCGAGACAATACTCAAGACTTCAAGAGCGGACACCGCGCGCGCCGAAAAGTATCTGCGGCGCGCTACCGTGCTCGATCCGGCTCTCGCCGCCGCTTACCTGACGTGGGGAAAGCTTTACGCTCGCACAAACCGCAACAGCGAAGCCGCGCCTCTGTTGGAACGCGCGGTGTCTTTACAACCCGAGTTAGTTGAAGCCCACTACCAACTCAGCCGTGTGCTTGTGAAGTTGAAGCGAACCGATGAGGCAAACCGCGAGCTTGAAGTCTTCAAGCAACTGAGCGAAAAGCAGAAGGCGCAAAACGAACCGCGGGAGATGGTGCGACGGCTCGCCAATGTAAGATTCTGAATCGCGGATAAACACAGATGCGAAAACTGATTCAACTCATCGCCGTTTGGATCCTGCTCGCCGTCACTGCGCTCGCAGCGCAAACGGAACGCTGGTCTGAGCAAAAGGCGCGCGATTGGTACGCGAAACAACCATGGCTAATCGGCAGCAACTACAATCCTGCGACCGCCATTAACCAACTAGAGATGTGGCAGGCAGACTCGTTCGACCCGAAAAGAATCGATCTCGAACTTGGTTGGGCCGAGAGTCTCGGCATGAATACGATGCGCGTATTCCTGCACGATCTGCTCTGGCAGGATCCGGACGGTTTAAAGCGCCGCATCGATCAGTTTCTGACTATCTGCGCGAAGCATAAGATCAAACCAATGTTCGTGCTCTTCGACTCGGTTTGGGATCCGGACGCAAAGCCTGGGAAGCAGCGCGCGCCGCGGCCGGGCGTACACAATTCCGGCTGGGTGCAGAGTCCGAATCGCACGACACTACAAAACCCGTCGGACTATCCGCGTCTCGAAGCATATGTGAAAGGCGTTGTCGGCGCGTTCGCAAAGGACCAGCGCATTCTTGCGTGGGACATCTGGAACGAGCCCGACAACCTGAATCCCGGCAGCTACAACCAACTCGAACCGAAGAACAAAGTGGAACTTGTCGCGCGCCTGCTGCCTCAGGCGTTCGACTGGGCCCGCGCAGCGCAACCCGAACAACCGCTGACAGCTGGCGTCTGGAAGGGCGACTGGTCTACTCCCGAAAAGATGACCGACATGGATCGCCTTCAAATCCAACTGTCAGACGTTGTCACGTTTCATAACTACGACTCGCCAACAGAGTTCGAGAAACGGATCAACTGGCTCAAGCGCTACAACCGTCCGCTGATCTGCACGGAATACATGGCTCGCGGCAACGGCAGTTTTTTCTTCGGTAGTTTGCCGATCGCCAGGGTGCACAATGTCGGCATGATCAACTGGGGATTCGTCCAGGGTAAGACTCAAACGCACCTGCCGTGGGATTCATGGCAGCATCCGTATGTCGATCGCGAACCGTCGGTCTGGTTTCATGAAGTGTTCCGCAACGACGGCACACCCTACATGCCCGAAGAAGTTGAATTCATCAAACGGATGAGCGGCAAGGTGAAAGCAAACGTGAAACGGGCAGCGAACTAAAACTTGCAGCTTAAGAAATCTTTAATCGTCCTATGCCTTCTCGCGGCGCTTTGTGGGCAACCTCACGTCGTAGTTGCACAAGCGACGCAAAGAGCATCTATATCCATCGATGCTCGCAAAGTTGAGAACCGCATCAGTCCCCTGCTCTACGGACAGTTTTTGGAATTCATGTTCGAGGGCATAAAGGGAGGACTGCACGCGGAAATGATTCGCAACCGCAGTTTCGAGGAACCGCCGAACGCGATCGGCCTGTCGCGCAATTGGGAGCGTTACCCCGACGATCGAAACGACGACTACGGGCTTGCGTTTCATTGGGACGCTCAAGTCGCTTACCCGCAACAGCGAAAGATGCAAAGCGAAAGCAGCCATTCGCTCCGCGTCGACGCTGGTGACGGCGTGATCGAACGTCACGGAGTTTTTCAGCCGCGCATTCCCGTCAGATCGGATCTCGAATATCGAGGTTACCTCTGGCTCCGGACAACCGATTACGAGGGCAATGTTAGCGTTGCGCTTGAATCCGATTCCGACCAGCGCCAGGTCTACGCTGCGGCTAACGTTGGTCCTATCCGCAAAGGTGATTGGCGCCAATATGAATTCTCATTAAAGCCGACTCGCAGCGATCCACTCGCGCGCTTTGCGATCCTTTTTCCAGGACGAGGAAGAGTCTGGATCGATCAAGTCTCGTTCATGCCCGCCGCTGTTGCACCTGGCGGTGTGCGCCCCGATGTGTTCGACAAGATCAAACTACTAAGGCCCGCCTTTATTCGCTGGCCCGGCGGCAACGTAGCCCAGGATTACCGCTGGCGCTGGGGAGTCGGACCGCGTGATGAACGTCTCACCTGGATCAACCTGTCGTGGAAGAACGAACCAGAGCCGAGCGACTTTGGCGCCGATGAGTTCGTCATGTTCGCGCGGGCCGTCGGCGCTGAACCGTCGATTACTGTCAACGTCGAGGGAAACGGCGCCAATGCGGCAGAGGCAGCAGCCTGGGTTGAATACTGCAACGGACCAGCAACTTCCGAATATGGCGCAATGCGTGCGGCGAATGGTCACCCGAATCCATTCGGCGTCAAGTTTTGGGAAGTCGGAAACGAGATCTGGGGCAACTGGGTGCGGGGACACTCAGATGCTGAAACGTACGCGCGCAACTACAACCGGTATGCGCAGGCAATGCGTAACGTCGATCCATCGATCAAACTGATCGCGGTCGGCGACAACGACATGACTTGGAACCGGACCGTGCTGCGCGAAGCCGGCCGCAATATCGATTACCTTGCGATCCATCACTATTACGGCCGGCGCGAGATGCGCGGTGATCCGTTGAACCTGATGGCGCGGCCGTTGTTCTTCGAGCGTTTCTATCGTCAGGTCCAGGAGTTGTTACGTGAGTTCGGGCTGGCTGACCGCGTTAAGTTGGCGATTAATGAATGGGGACTCGATCTTCCAGTTGAGCGGCAGTACTCGATGGAGTCGGCTCTCTATGGCGCCCGCCTCATGAATGTGTTCGAGCGATCGGGCGACATCGTCGAGATGACCGCGGTATCTGATCTCGTTAACGGGTGGCCGGGCGGCATTATCCAGGCCGGTCGACAGAGCGTTTTCGTTTCGCCCCTCTATCTCGTTAACCAGCTTTACGCCGAGCACCGCGGTAACCAGCGCGTCGCAAGCAGAGTCGAGAGTCCAACCTTTAATACATCTCGTGAAGGCACAAACGTCCCTTACCTCGATGCCGTAGTTACGCGAACCGCTGATGGCAAAACGATCTTTATTAAAGCGGTGAACACGAGCGCGACGAGTCCGCTACTCACGACGATTACTATTCAGGGCGTTACTCCTTCGCGGGAAGCAGAGTTAAAAACGCTCACTGCCACGTCGCTCAGTATTGCTAACGATTTTTCCCGACCGGATGCGGTGTCGATTCAACAGACACTTGCGTCGAGCGGACCTCGATTCGTTGTCACTCTGCCCAAGCATTCGGTGTCCGTCATCGTGCTGGGTGTGCAACAGTGATTCTGCGATCCACTCCCGGCGCGCGAACCGTTTGCGTCGATCCGTCGGGCCACTTGATCTCGATCTTGTCCACGGCCGTCGCAGATCCCAGACCGAAGTGCACCGCCAGATCGTTTTGCGAAGCGTAACTGGTGCCGCTGATTACGTCCTTCCGTTGTTGAACTTTTCCGGTGGTCAGGTAAACACGGGCGCCAATCGCGTCGCGCGGGATCTTCTTCGCGGGATCGCCCGTGAGACGAATCGACAACCAATGCCCCGCCGGCGATGTGACGTTGCGCAAGATCGTCGGTCTGGAATCGATGTTGTTTATCACGACATCCAGGCGGCCATCGCCATCGAGGTCGCCAACCGCAAGACCGCGCGCCGTTAGGGCGCGTGCGAGTCCGCTTCCCGGTGCAGCCCCGACGCGTTCGAACTGGCCATTCTTGATATTCCGAAATAGCAACGGTTGCTGCGCATAACTCGTCCCCCACTGATGATTGTCGACAACGGGATAGACGTGACCGTTAGCGACGATCAGGTCCTCCCAACCATCGTTGTCGTAGTCGACAAAGCTCGTACCCCATCCTAGAAACGGAATCGAAGGTTCACCCAGTCCAGTTTGAAAAGTGACGTCGGTGAAGTTGCCCTCTCCGTCGTTGTGATAGAGCACGTTTGAATCGTCAGAAAAATTCGTGATGTGAAAATCGACTCGGCCGTCGTTGTCGTAATCTCCAACGGCCAATCCCATCCCTGCCTGCTCGCGGCCGTTCTCGTTCAGACCCACGCCGGATTGATAACCAGTTTCGGCGAACGTGCCGTTGCCTTTGTTGATGTAAAGCTGATTTGGCGTCGAGTCGTTGACGACAATCAGGTCCAGCAAATCGTCTTCGTCTGCATGAACGAAGGCAGAGGTGAAGCCGTAATATCGCTGCGGATCGTCGACTCCCGCCTTCTTTGAAACGTCTTCGAACGTGCCATCCGGTTTTTGCCGGTAAAGAGTGTCGCCCTCGCCAGGCAGACCGCGTGGACCACACATCACCGGAACGCCGCGAAACTGGCAGAGGTTCTGGTCCGCTGCTCCCGTCTTGGCGCCCGCTTCCGTTGGGGCTGCCGGCAAACTGTCAAAATCGAGCTCGACGTAACCGGGAACAAACAGGTCGAGCCGACCATCACGATCGTAATCACCCCACGTCGCTCCGGTGCTCCATCCTTTCCGCGCAACGCCCAGTTTTTCCGCTACGTCGGTGAACGTGCCGTCGCCGTTATTGTGGTAGAGACGCGAGACGCCAAGATTGCTGACGTACAGATCGGGCCTGCCGTCGTTATCGTGATCGGCGACGGCGACTCCCATTCCCCAGCGTTCATTTGCTACCCGCGCCTTGGCTGTGACGTCTTCGAACTTCCACCCGCCGAGGTTCCGGTAAAGTGCCGCGCGCGGCGGTTTGTCTTTGCCCTGAAGCGCCGGCACGGTCGAGCCGTTCAAGAGGTAGATATCCAACAGGTCGTCGCCGTCGTAATCGAACAGCGCAACGGAGCCGGACGACATCTCGAAGATGTAATTCTTTTGCCGCGTGCCTGAGCGATTCACGAATTCCCGCAGCGCCGTTTGTTCCGTGACGTCAGTAAAGACGACGGGCGCATTCGGATCCGTCACATCGATCGTGCGTTTGGTCGTGTAGTTTCGTGCAGCCCCCGTCGAGACGCCACCCATCGGCTGCTGAGGCTTGGACGTTCCGGGCGGAGTTTGACCGCGCAGTGTGCACACGAGGAGAACGAGCATCAGACTTGATGCCACCATTCGGGAGCGCCGGCGTGGGACGTTTTTGCTGCGCATCATGTCGTAATGAATCTTACCCACAACTTCCCATAGCTACTAATGATGACGTTCGAAGTTGTCGTCGGCAGGCGTT
>DASTOZ010000846.1:0-4216 GCA_035762365.1 Pyrinomonadaceae bacterium
CGTCATCGCGCCGCGGCGAAGCTGAAGGAAAGCGAGGAGCGTTATCGACGTCTCGTCGAACTTTCGCCTGACGCGATCGTGATTCTGCGTGACGGACGGTTCTCGTACTTGAATCCGGCGGCCCAGCGACTGTGGGGCGCCGCGAGTCCACGCGATCTGATCGGAAAGTCGATCCTGACAGTGGTCCATCCGGAGTTCCACGATCACGTCACGGAGCAGGTCGACTACATTCAACAGTTTCAACAACCGACTCCGCTTGCCGAACAGAAATGCGTTCGCCTCGACGACAGCGTGATCCATGTCGAAGTAACCGGATTGCCGTTTTCAGCCGAAGGCGAATCGGGAGCGCTGTTCGTTTTCCGCGACGTGACGGAAAAGAAGCAGGCACGCGAGTCGATTCGCGAACGCGAAGAGCGTTATCACGAGCTCTTCGAGAACGCGAACGACATCATCTACACGCACGATCTGCAGGGTAATTTCACGTCGCTGAACAGAAGCGGGGAAAGAATCACCGGCTACACTCGGGAAGAGACGATGAAGATGAACGTCGCCGACGTGATCGCGCCGGAGTATCTGAACCTGGCGCGCGAGATGATCCGGCAAAAATCGTCGCAGAAAATCTCGACCGTTTACGAGATCGAGATCATCTCGAAGCAGGGCCGGCGCATTCGACTCGAAGTCAGCACGCGACTCATTTTTCGCGAAGGCCGTCCGGTCGGCGTGCAAGGCATCGCGCGTGACCTGACCGAGCGCAAGCATTCGGAAGAAGCGTTGCGCGAGAGCCAGGCGTTTTTCAACAGCTTCATGGACAACAGTCCCGCCGTCGCTTTCATGAAAGACGCCGAGGGACGCTATGTTTACGTCAACAAGCCGTTCGAGAAAGTGTTCGGTCAGAAGCTGAGTTTTCTGAAAGGACGGACCAGCTTCGACTGGCTGCCTCCGATCAGCGCCGCGGATACTCACGGCGACGATCTGAAGGTGCTGGAAGGTGGTCGTCCGCAGGAGTGCATCGAGAGTCTGCCCGCAGGCGACGGCACGGTGCACCACTGGTTGGTGTTCAAGTTTCCGACCATCGACTCCGCCGGACGACGTTACATCTCGGGCGTCGGCGTCGATATCACCGAGCGACGTCGCGCGGAAGAAGCGTTGGCCCAACAGGCACAACGCGAGGCGATGAGCCACCGTATCTCGCAGGCCATCCGCTGTTCGCTCGACAGTCACGAAATCTACCGCACCGCGGTTCGTGAATTGGGTTCGTATCTGGAAGTGGATCGTTGCTCGCTCTATATGAGAGACGATCGCTTGCGCTGTGCGACGAATGTTGCCGAGTATCACGCCGAAGGCGTGCAGCCTGCAGCGTCAGACTTCGCGTTGGCCCACCTGCAAACTCTGATCACGGCGCTGGACCACACCGGCGTGCTTGTTTTCCAGGACGCAGCGCACGACAAGCGAATCACTGACCTCTACGACAACATCCTTTCGAAAGCGAACGTGAGGTCGATCATGTACGTCGCGATTCGCGTTGGGGATGATGTTCCGGCCGCGTTTGCGCTTTCGACGACGAAACAGATCAGGCGTTGGAGCGAGGCGGACATCGAACTAGCCAAAGCGATTGCCGATCAAACCGGCATCGCCATTCGCCAGGCCGAGCTTTATCAAAAGGCGGAATCGACGTCGACGCGCGAGGCGCTGGTCAATCGTTTGACGATGCTGATTCGCGCTTCGTTGAGTTTGCCCGAGGTGTTGAGCACGGCGACGCGTGAGCTTGGCCGCGCGTTGTCGGCATCGAGAGTTCATTTGTTCTTGTCGAACAGCGAGGAGTTTGGATCGCCGCTGGAGCATGAATACCTGGCGCCGGACGTCGCCAGCATCAGGCAGTTTCAAATCAACTACGACGATCCGATCGGACGCCGGCTTTCGAGTTCCAGCCGACCGTTGATCATCGAGGACGCGCTCAACTATGACGATCAGTCGACCGCGCTGACCGAGTACGTTCGGGCGCAGGCGCAGAAGCTGGCGGTCCGTTCGCAGATCAACTATCCGATCATCGTCAAAGAAAAGTTCCGTGGCGTGCTGTGCATTCACCAGTCAGACCGCGTCAGGCGATGGACTGAAGACGAACTCTCGCTCGTCGAAGCGATTGCTGAACGACTCGCGGTCTCGATCGCGCAGGCCGAGCTGTTTGAAATGGTGGCGCGTGGCAAAACGGAGTGGGAAACGACGTTTGACGCGATGTCGGACGGTATTTTTATCTTCGATCGCGCAGGCGAGTTGAAGCGCGTGAATCGCGCCGGCGCGGCGATGGAAGCGCTTCATCCGCGACTGTTGTTGGGCCGCCAGTGTTGCGCGATTCTGCGCACGAGCGAGGAAGACGAGGCGTGCGTCGTCGAAAACGCGCTCGAAACGAAGCGCAGCGTCACTATCGAACTCACTCCGACTCGTCTCAATCGCCCGCTGCTCGTGTCCGTCGAACCGGTGCTCGACGAGAATAACAACGCCGTCGGCGTGGTTTGCACCGCGCGCGATCTTTCGGACCTGCGCAAGGTACAGGCCGTCGCGCGCGAGCATCAGTCGTTGTTGAATAACATTCTCGAGAGCGCGCGCGAGTCGATCTATGCCGTCGATCCGGAAGGGCGGTTCAAGTGGTGTAACAGTGCGACGCTGAAGGGTCTCGGTTACGAGCGAAGCGATTTTATCGGCCGCTCGATGCTCGAGATGGTCTACGAGGGCGACCGCGAGCTCGTGAAGGAAAAGCTCGAGATAGCGTTGAACGGATCTCCGCAGACCTACGAAATGCGCTACTTCGCTCACGATGGCCGGTTGCGCTACGCGCGCGTCGACGCCTCGCCGCTCGTGGTTGATGGACGGACCACCGGCGTGCTCGGCATCGCTCGCGACATCACCGAACAAAAAGAGGAGCGCGAGCGTGCGGCGCGGGCTGACAAGTTGCGCGCGCTGGGCCAACTCGCGTCCGGCGTGGCCCACGACTTCAACAACTCGCTGGCCGCGATTCTCGGTCGCGCTCAGTTGCTCCGTCGCCAGATCGTCGAACCGGCGCTGGTCCGCAATCTCGACATCATTCAGACCGCCGCCGAAGACGCAGCTGCAACTGTTCGCCGCATTCAAACGTTCGCGCGAAAGTCGCCCGTGAAGGAGTTTGAACTCGTCGACGTTCCGAGCCTGCTGAACGATGCGGTCGAAATCACGCGCACGCGTTGGCAGAACGAGGCGCGTATTCGGGGGCTTGAATACGAGGTCAAACTTGAAGCCGAAAAAGGTCACAGCACTTACGGCAGCGCATCGGAGCTTCGTGAAGTGTTCGTCAACCTGATTGTCAATGCGGTCGATGCGATGCCGAAGGGAGGCAAGCTGTCGATCAGTTGTCGCGGCGCGGACGGACAGTTGAAGCTGAAGTTCAGTGACAACGGAATGGGCATGCCTGACGACGTGCGGCAGAAGATTTTCGAACCGTTCTTCTCCACCAAGGGTGCGCATGGGACGGGTCTTGGGCTGTCGGTGAGTTACAGCATCATCGAACGACATGCGGGATCCATCAGTGTCATCTCCGAACCGGGCAAAGGGACGACGTTCATGATCGATCTACCGGCGGCTGCCGCTGACGAGTCGGTGGCCGAGGTTGAAACCGTTAGCAGCGACATACCGACGCTGCGCATCCTGGTCGTCGACGATGAGCTTCCGGTGCGCGAAACGTTGGCGGAGATGCTCGTCGCCGTGCGTCACAAAGTCGAACTCGCGGGAAGCGGTCAGGAAGCGTTGCAGAAGATGCGGCAGCACACGTTCGACTTCGTGTTTACGGACCTCGCGATGCCCGAGATGGACGGCTGGGAGACCGCGCGATCGATCCGCAAAGGCTGGCCTGAAGTGAAGATCGTGTTAGTTACGGGGTATGGTCCAACAACGACGCCGCCCGCAGGCGAGGAACACCTCGTCGATGCCATCATCGGCAAACCCTTCGACTTCTCACAAGTCGGTTCCACCCTCAATGCACTGACCAAATCCGTGCAGTTGGTGTCAGAGACCTTTAGTTGAAGTTCATAATTCCCGCGCTCGCCGTAAAACCAACTCCAAAACCAACAACCATCGTCGGTCCTGCCCATTCGTTCTTCTCAGCCAGCATGAAGCCGGTGGAAGCGCTGGAAAGGTTTCCGTACTGCTCGAGGACTTTGTACGAGTTGTGCACCTTGCGTGAGTCGGG
>DASTOZ010000847.1:0-2329 GCA_035762365.1 Pyrinomonadaceae bacterium
AAAGCGCTGCGCGTCGGCTTTCGCCCCGATCAGATCATTTTCAACGGCACCAGCAAGACGGATGAAGAGCTGGATGAGGCAGTCCGCGCCGGGATCTATTCGATCAATGTCGATTCGATTTATGAGATCGAACTGGTCGAAGCGGCGGTGCGCCGCGCGCGCGGCGAGCTGAATACAGGATTGCCGCCGGCGCGCATTGCGCTGCGGTTGGTACCGGAGATTGGGACGCGCTCGCATCTCGGGTTGCAGACGGCGTTGCTGACGTCGAAGTTTGGCATCTCGTCGACCGAAGTGCTCGACGCGTTTCGTCGCGGACTCGAAAAATCCGACACGATCCATGTGTGCGGGATTCACATTCACGTCGGGTCGCAAACGCCGGACGTCGAGCCGTTCGCTGAAGCATTTCGCAGCATGTGGGAACATCTCGTGACCATTCATAACGAGACGGGCCACACGCTCGAACACATCAATCTTGGCGGCGGGATTCCGGTCAATTACCTGCGCGATCGTTCGCAAGCCGATCAGCTTCCCGAACACGAACGCGATATGCTCGGCGCGGAGCTCGAGCCTGCGGCGGTGTTGAAGGAAGCGCTGCGGGTCGCTCGTGAATCGGCGCGAGCCGCGAATGCTGAACACCTGCTCGATAAGGTCACGATCGTGCTCGAACCAGGTCGCAGCGTCATCGCTGATGCAGGTCTGGTGCTCACGACAGTGCGCAACATCAAGAGCCGTCCGGAGACTGGCGACATTTGGTTATTGACCGATGCCGGTTACAACATCATGCTCTCGATGAACAATTACAAGTGGTACTACCATTTGATCTCCGCGTCGCGTGCGGGTGAGCCGTATGCGCGCGATTACAAAGTCGCTGGTCCATTGTGTGATTCGGGCGACGTTTATTTCGACATCGAGCGCGAGGGCCGCTTGCCTGATTATCGGAGGCTGCCCGACGATGTTGTGCCGGGTGAAGTGCTGGCGTTATTAAACTGCGGCGCTTATTCGTTGGCCCAGATGTTTCATTACAACGGCCGTCCTCTTCCCGCGGCTGTTTTGATTCGCCAGAACGGCAAAGCCGAGCTGATTCGACGACGCGACAATTATGAAGACCTGATCACGAGCGACGTCGGCTACTAGGGGCACAGCCCCAAAGTAAAGCAAACGATCTCGGCGAGGCACAGCCGTCGCCGCACATCAGGCGGCAAAGCCGTAGCGAAGACCAAAGCGATCTCGATAAGACCAAGCTCGATAAGGCCCGAGCGATCTCGATAAGACCAAGCGATCTCGATAAGACCCGGCGATCTCGACAAACACTGTGCAAACTGAACATACCCAACTGATCCGCGGTCTTGGACTGATCGCGGCGATCTCCGTCAACGTCGCGAATATCATCGGCACCGGTGTTTTTCTAAAGGCGCGCGTCGTGACGTGTAACGTCGGCAGTCCCGGCAAGGCGTTGGCGATCTGGGTCTTCGCCGGTTTGCTGTCGATCGCGGGCGCACTGACGTACGCGGAGTTGCTCGCGATGATGCCGCGTGCCGCCGGTGAGTACGGAATCATTCGCGACGCTTACGGACGGCCGCTGGGTTTTGTGTATGGCTGGACGCAGTTCTTTCTCGCGCGCACCGCTTCCGCAGCCGCGCTTGCGGTGGGCTTCGCTATCTTTCTCAACGACTTGATCGGCGGCGGACTCAAGATTGCTATGTTTTCAGTGACGTTGCCGTGGGGGAGCGTTCTGACCTTCGAGCGACTGCAACTCGTCGCGGTCGGGGCGATCATCGTGACGACGATCATCAACTGCGCGGCGGTGAGAGTCAGTGGCGGCGTCGCGTCTGTGTTGACGGGATTGAAAGTCCTGCTTTTGCTCGGCGTCGGGTTTGGTGCGTTCTTTTTCAGCGGTGGCGATTGGGGCAACTTGTCGCTCGTCAATTCCGGTGGCACTTGCGAAGGCGTTGCCGTCACAACTGGAGGTCTGGCCGGATTTGCAGCAGGCATGCTCGGCGCGCTTTGGGCTTACGATGGTTGGAACAACATCACATTCATGGCCGGCGAGGTGAAGAACCCGGGACGCAACCTGCCCCTCGCGTTGATCGGCGGCATGTTGTTGGTCATGGCGTTGTACCTGTTCGTGAATCTCGGTTACTACCACGTGCTCACACCGACGGAGATAGCTAGTGTGCCGGCATCGTCGTCAGTTGCGGCGGAGGTAGTGAGGCGATTGTTGGGTTCAATCGTCGTCACGCTCATGGCGGCGGCGATGATGACCTCGTCATTCGGCGCGTTACATGCGTCGATACTGGCAACAGCCCGCTTGCCTTACGCTCTTGCACGC
>DASTOZ010000848.1:0-2766 GCA_035762365.1 Pyrinomonadaceae bacterium
GATGGTGTCGTACGTATCGGTGGCGTGATCGACGTTGGTCGGGTTCTGTGGACCACGCACGGGACGGTTCATCACGTAGTCGCCTTCGGAGCCGTACTTGCCGCGAATGTCCTGGACCACGCGAATGTAGCCGCCTTCGACGATCACGTCGGTGGCGTTGTCGTAGCCTTGAAGGATCGACGCGAGGTCCGAACTGTTGGCATGGCTCGTCAGTCCGTTTGCGTTGTACGGCGTGCGCGTCATGAGCATCGGTGCGTTGCGCGCGCCTTTCGGTATGAGGATCACGGTGAACAACTTCACGCCGTCGCGCATGGGGATCATCGCCGTGCGACGCTCATAGTTGAAACCCGCATTAGTCGGTACAACTTTGTCAGGCGTTTCACTGGGCAGAGTTTTAACTTGTGCTGCCACTGTCGAGCACAACAGCAGCAATATCAGGAATGATTTCATATTCGACTGTCCTCAGTTAGCTTTTCACAGAAGTGCTTATGCCGAGGGAAGATTTCTCACGCAAAGGCGCCAAGACGCAAAGCGCTGCCGCGTTTCAAAGGGTCTTTTCTTTGCGCCTTTGCGCGAGAAATATTTTCAGCTTTCCTCAGTATTTCACGAATTCAAACTTGAGTCGCAGGCTGAGCCCGGGACTGTTGAAGAACGTGCCGAACTGGCGGCTGTCGAGGTTGTTCTGAACATCGCGCGGGTTCCAGTGGTTCGTGATGTTGAAGATCGTCAGGCCGGCGCGCCCGCGATACCTCTTGCCGCGAAAGGGAATCGTGAGTCCTTTAGTGACGAGCAGATCGAATGTCATCAGCGAGGGAAAGCGTCCGCCTTCATTGCGGGGGCCGACGAAGTCCTGCTGCTCGTTTATCAAGGAGAAAGGAAACCCCGTGCGCCAGTCGACCACTGGTGTCGCAACCACGTCCCACGGCAGTGCAAACTCACCCCAGAAGAGCATGCGGTTGGGAGCGTCGAAAGGCTGCCTCCCGTATTGGTCCGGACGAATGACCGCTTGTTTCAGGTTGCCGAAATAGTGGTTGAAGTCGTTCAGGTTACCGCGCGCCTGCGAACGCACGTACGACAGGAAGATGTTGCGACCCTCCTGAAAGCGGAAGCGGGCGACGGCCTGCAACTCTCGATAGCGTGACCGCCCAGAGTTTAGCAGCAACAGGCGTCCCGTGTTCAGTGTAGACGTGTCTGCGACGGGTTCGAGGACGAAATCGCGGCGGGTGCTGCGTTCTTCGTAACCTAGCCGGAGCAGCAGTCGTCGATTGACTTCGTGATCGACCTGCGCGTTCCACGCAATGCTGTAAGGGTTTTTCAGATGAGACGGCGCGGTGTTCAAGAACAGACGTGGCCCATCGACGATTGTCGTTCCGTTGTTGGCGAAAGTAGTGACGACGAAGTCCTGGTACTGTTCGAACGAACCGACGCTGAGTGGAATCTTGTCGTAGAAAAGACCGACGCCGCCACGCACGACAGTGCGTCCGTTTGAAGCGGGTACCAGAACCAGGCCCAGACGCGGAGCGAAGTTGTTTTCTCTGCCAATCCGATCGCGGTCGTAACGCAGTCCGAGATCGAGCACGACACGCGGGCTCACGATCCACTTGTTCTGCACGAATGCTGAAATCTCATGCTGGTTCTGATCGAGATCGCCCGGGCCGGCGAAGTTTATCCGCTGGTACGTTGTACCGTCTGCGCGCACGATGGTGACGGGCGCGCTGCGATCGCTGCCGGTGAACGTTGTGTAACTGTAATTAATGCCTGCCTTGAACGCGTGCGAACCATGCCACGTGAGCGGTGCGAAGTTGTAGATCTCGAGCAGCTCGTAGCGACGACTCTCGCGATGTTGCCGGTCGAACCACCCGCCAAAGTTTCGTTCAGGAGTGATCTCGTAAGGCGCGCCGCTGTTGCCGAAAATGTCGCCGTCAAACTGTTTGACGCTGAAGCTCGATTGCAGCAGTGCGCCCCCGTTGAACGTCGCCTGCTCGTTGAAAGCGAGAAACCATCCGCGCTGGTGAAAGTTCGCCGTCGTGTCGGATGGATTGAAAGTGTTGAGATTGAAGTAGTCGTTCTTCTGCGGAAAGATCGAAAAGCTCGCGGTCAGACGGTTGTTGGAATTGATGACGTAATCGAGACGCGAAAAGGAGTCGAAGCTCTCGCGCTGGATGTCGCGCTGGCGTTCATCGAGCTCTTCCAGGCTCGGAACGTTGGTGCGGACGAAGCGATATTCCAGACTCTGAAAGAAGAAGAGCTTGTCTTTCTTGATCGCGCCGCCGACGGCGATGCGCGGCGTGGCGGCGCCGATACCGAAGAGCTTGCCGTCGCGCCAACGTGGCCGTGGTAGCACGCCGGTGAAAAGATAGCGCAAGTCGTTAGTGCCGGCGCGTGTTTCGATCGTCGTCACCGCGCCGGTAAATTTTCCGTACTCCGCCGAGTACGGATTCGAGTGCACCTGCACGGTTTCAACTGCTTCGAGCGGGAGCTCGATCGCGGGTGTGCCCGTCCACGGATCAGTAACGTTCAGACTCGAAACAAGAATGCCGCTCTGACTCGGGCGCGTGCCTTTGATGTTTAGATTTCCATCGGGCCCGCGCACGACGCCGGGCAACAACGGCAGCGCGTCCTGAAACTTCTGATCGATCAGCGGCGCATCGCGCAATGCCTGGTTTGTGATGACTGACGGTGTCGTTGATTCTGTTTTGCTTGCGTCTGTTCGATCGTCGGTAACGGTAACCGACTCAGTGAGTGGGAGAGGTTGCAGAAGAAGAT
>DASTOZ010000849.1:0-3857 GCA_035762365.1 Pyrinomonadaceae bacterium
GCCACCTCGATGCCGCTCATCTTCGGCATCGAAATATCGAGCACGCAAAGATCCGGCTTCAAACGATCGACTGCTTCCAGGAACTCCGGTCCATCACCGACCGCTCCCAGAATCTCAAACTGCCGTCTCAGCAGTTGCACAATCTCGTTCCGTATCTCCTCATGATCATCCGCAACTAAAATACGAGCGCGCGCCACCCCAGCTCCTTTGCAGCCGATTCACTGGCACAAGCAGGTCCCAACTGACCATGGCCATGTTAAGGAGCTCGCACGAAAACGTAACTGGCAAAACTTACAGGGCAGCGGAAACGCGATCGCTACGCCGCCGCGACTATCGAGGCGCGCATCGCATACTCGATCAGCTCCGCGTTACTGCGGATGCTGAGGTGCTCCATCATCGTGTACTTGTGAAATGCAACGGTTCGCGGCGAAACGTTCAGAACGAAAGCAATCTCCTTCATCGAACGTCCTTCGGCCAACAGTTGCAGCACTTCTTTCTGACGCAGAGTCAGCGGGCTCGGACTCTTTCGCAGTTTAAAGTTCTGGATATAGGAACCGTGCATTCCCTTCGTCATCAACGGCGTGACGTAATAGCCTCCGCGTACGACTTCGCGGATCGCTTTCTGTAACTCCGTCGCCGCCGAATTCTTCAGCAGGTATGCCGACGCGCCGAGACGGAACGCTTCACCCGCCATGTCCGGATCGTGGTTCATCGTCAGGTAAACGAGCTTGACGCGCGGTATCGCCTGCTTGAGTCGTTGCCCGGCGTTCAAGCCGTTCATCGCCGGCATACCGATGTCGAGGACGATGACGTTCGGATTAAGAGCTGGGGCGCCCTCCATGAGCGCGAGGCCGTCGCCGAAAATTCCGACAACCTCAAACTCCGGTTCAAGCATGTTCTTCAATGCTTCAAGAATTAGTGTATGGTCATCTGCGAGTATCACGCGGGGGCGCTTCATAAGTCCTCCATTACTAAACGGTTCAGTTAATAACACCGTGGATACCTGGGGAGTTTGGATCCAGCTTCAAAGGCACCGAAACCTCGAGCCGCGTGCCATGCAGCGGTTTCGAATAAACATTGATTTCTCCTCCAAGGATGTGGAGGCGTTCTTTCATGCTGACAAAGCCTAATCCTTTCTCCATCAACGCAGTTTTCGTGTTGAATCCGCAGCCGTTGTCGGAGACAAGCAGGCGCACGGAATTTTTGGTTCGAATCAAGACGACGCGCGCGGATTCTGCTCGGCTGTGCTTCACACAGTTCCGCAGACCTTCCTGTGCGATACGGAATAAACACAGCGTCGTATCGCGATCGAGCGCGAACGGAAAACCGGTCTGCTGAAAGTCAACGTTGAGCTTTCCGCTCTCGCTTAGTTCAACGCACAAACTCTTGACCGCCGCCACCAGGCCCAGGTGGTCCAACTTCGACGGATGAAGCTTGTAGGAAAGCCGGTGGATCTCGGCTGCAATCTCCTGCGCGAGATCCTGTAAGCGCTGCACATCGCGACGCAGTCCGATCGGTTTTTGAATCTTCTTTCCGAGCTGCTCCAACTCGATCGACAGCACCGCAAGCCGCTGGTTGAAGTCGTCGTGCAGCTCGCGGGCGACTCGGCGTCGTTCCTCTTCCTGCGCCGCGATCAATCGTCCGCCGAGAGCTCTCAACGCTTCCTCCGCCGCGA
The DNA here is from genome assembly GCA_035762365.1 of Pyrinomonadaceae bacterium. Classification (GTDB taxonomy): domain Bacteria; phylum Acidobacteriota; class Blastocatellia; order Pyrinomonadales; family Pyrinomonadaceae; genus PSRF01. The sequence goes on from DASTOZ010000849.1 coordinate 1,676, forward strand.
CGTCGAGCATCTGCTCGCGAACCGAGGGCAACTCTTCGTGAGTTATCAAAACGCGGAAAGTGGATCCGGGGAGATTCAAGCGCGCCACATGCATGACAAACGGCCGCAACTCCGGCAACGAGGTCAAGTAATACTTGCGGTGAAACTCCTTCTGCGTGCCTTCGAGTATCGATCGAATATCGTCCGCGAGAGAGACTCCGGGTTCTTCATTCGATTCCGACTGCGTGAACCTGCGACAACTTTCAAACAAAGGCGCCGCGCCGGTCTTGTCAGTAACATTCCGTTCGAGCAAGTGCCACGCTTTGCTGGCGTAGACAATCAAGCCCGATTCGTCGAGGACGGCGACGTTTGAAACACACGCGTCGACCATCGCGCGCAACGAAACATCCGGCGCGGTGACGTTGTCGCGACCAGCAACTCTGTCTAATTGTTTGGCAGTACCCGAAAACATCGCGGAACTACTCCTCAACGGTTGCACAGACTGGATGTAATGCTCGCTTTTGACTCGATACTCCGCAGGCCCAACACTGTTATTGCTCCTCTCAGAATCCGAAAATCTTCGGAGCCGAGATAGTTGTTTAGATCTGCTTCCGTATCCCACTCGCTGACCAGCAAGGTGGAGTTCTCGTCAATCGCATCGAGATAAAAATCGAACGAGCGGCATCCCTTTGCGCTCTTGCTCGGATCGAGTAAACGACCGACGGTTTGCATGAACTCAGTTCGCTTCTCCGGCTGAATGGTTATCCTCGTCGTGTTCACAATCATGACGGCACACTTCACCTGTCGGGTTGGACATCGCGGTCACGCACACCACGAAATCCGCCGCACTCGTAACTCAATTCTGAACTGGGCTCTAAAACGTTGGGGGAGGAGGCTAATCCTGTGCTCTGTTGCGTGGCAACTCCCGTGCACAAACGCAGGATCGATGGGCTGTTTCGCTTATGCCTTTTGCTGTGAGTACTTTAATGCGAACCGCACTTTACAGCGGCTGTGTCACCCGCGATCCTTTGATCCTCTGTATTTCGCGGGATCTGTGATAACGCGTGGAACCAACCCGCGAACGCTCCCTACTGGGCACGGTGGATCGTGCCAGGATCAATTGAATGTGGCACGACGCCGCTGTATTCCGAGCTTGATCATTCTTGTTCGCAGCGTGCTCGGATTCAACCCGAGAATTTTCGCGGCGCCATGTGGACCCTCAATCCGCCAGCCCGTATTTTCCAGGGTGCGCATGATGTACTCGCGTTCGATTTCTTCGAGCGTCTCTGTGGGCACTGATTCAACTACGGGTTTGAAATGATCAACGACCTGAAGGACGCTGCCGTGAGTGTGGATAACCGCTCGCTCGATCACGTTTGCTAACTCTCGGACGTTTCCCGGCCACGAGTGCGCCTGCAACTCTTCCATCGTCCGCGGCGACACCGACGCGATGTTTTTGCCGAACTTCTTCGCATACATGTTGGCGAAGTGTTCGACGAGCAAAGGTATGTCTTCGCGACGCTGACGCAGCGGCGGCATCGTGATCGGATAAACGTTCACGCGATACCACAGATCCTCCCGAAACGTTCCCTGATCTACTTCGGCTTTGAGGTTGCGATTGGTGGCCGCGATTATCCGTACATCGACCTTGATCGTCTTGTTTCCGCCCAGCCTCTCAAACTCGCTCTCCTGAATTACTCGCAGCAGTTTCACTTGCAGCTCAGGCGGCAGCTCGCCGATTTCGTCCAAAAAGATGGTGCCGCCGTCGGCCAATTCGAACCGGCCCGGCTTGCGTCCAACGGCACCGGTAAAAGCGCCTTTTTCGTGGCCAAACAGTTCGCTTTCGATCAGCGTGGGAGACAGTGCGCCACAGTTGACCTTTATTAAAGGCCTGTCTTTGCGTGAACTGGCGCCGTGAATGGCGCGCGCCACGAGCTCTTTGCCTGTGCCTGTCTCGCCGGTAATAAGGACAGTCGTATCGGTGGGCGCGACCTGCGTGATCTTGAAGAGCACGTACTTGATCGCATCGCTCTGTCCGACTATCTCACCAAACTGTTCGTCGAGCTCCAGCTCCTGTTGCAGGTAGATGTTCTCCGCCTCCAACTTGTTCTTCAGTTGCTGAAGCTCATCGTTCGCATCCTGGAGTTTGGCTTCCAATGCCTGGCGTTCGCTGAGTTCGTCCGCGAGACGTTTGGTTTCGAGT
>DASTOZ010000850.1:0-5801 GCA_035762365.1 Pyrinomonadaceae bacterium
TCAACTTGCGACTGAAGCTCGACAACCAGTTTGCGAATACCCGGCTGGTCCATCGGCTCGATCAAACGCAACGCCTCATCGAGAATGCGACGCTGATGCTCGGGCCAACCGGGGTTGCCTGAAACGCTGCCGAGCTCGCCGTCGTACAACGCAACCCGCGGAGGACGCACGCTCTCCACCACGTCTTTCACGACCGCCAGCGTCATCGTGGGAATCCCGGCGAGCTCCAGAGCGCGCGCGACCAACCCGACTGATTGATGACAAAGCGTCGAAGCGGGAACTAACAAAGCGGCCTGCACTTCATAACGTTGCGCTCGCTCAACCAAACTCGGCGCGAGGTCATCGACAACTCGCGCAACATTCGGAATGTATCCGCAAAAACTCCAGAAGACCGGGTTCAACTGGCCGATGATTCCGTTTTTCTCGAACTCGAGCAGCCGCTCGATCGGTATTTGGGCATTCAGATCCTGCTGAAGAGCCGCAGCGTCGTATCCGCGCGCGGCGAAACGAAGGTCCACCCCTTCCACTTCGATCGGAATCTCTTTGAATTTCGGGTCTCCGTCCGCCGAACTCGTGTCGAACGGCGGCGTTCCGTCGATGTACGCGCCCGCTGACGAAATCAACGCCAGATTCAACATCGGCAACGCGCGACGCGCCGGTGTGAACGGAGCGCGACGATTGCGGACCCATGGGTAGTCGTGGAGGTTTTCAGATCCCGCACCGGCAGACTGTCTCCAGCCCTCATATTGCCGCTGCCAACTTTCAATATCTTCAATGATATCCAACGCGCTTTTCCATCCTTGCGATGTCAATGTCGCACGCCTCGGCCCATCAAGACCAGCGCCACAAGACCGGCAATCATAGCAATCCCGAGCGCTTTCACCGAATAACCGTGCAGCGCGTTGAACTCCATGCGTCGGGGATCGGCGGCGGCGATCTGGTCGATCGGCAGTTCCATCGCCGCACGCAACGCGCGCATGCGTGCTGCGATCCACCAATGGCCCAAGGCAGTCGTCAACGCGATCAAAACAAGACAGACGCACTCGATGATCAAACTCAACCGCGTTTGCGCCTGCCGTCGCAACAACGCAGTGACGAGCAACAACAACGCGATCGCAAATCCGGCGACATTGATCACGCCGAGCGTACGCGTCACGATCGATCCGGCGATCTCGCCGGCGTTCGGCAAGCCAAACGATCGCAAGACGCCAAACGCCGCCGGCGCAACGACAGCCCCGAAGAAAAGCGCTGCTCCCAACCAGGCCGCTAACAAAGCGAATCGCGTGAGATTAAGTATGGTCCAGGTCCTTTCTAATCGAACTCGTCAATCGCCGCGAGCAACCGGATCTTCGGCGGATTGATCTCCGGCACCGGCAACTCGCGCGGGTCGGCAACGCTCAACAACCACGACAACGCCGAGTCGAGCTGCAGTTGATAGTCGTCAAGGTCCAACGACATGAAAACGGGTGTGCGCAGTCGCGCAAACTTTTCTTTCGCGCGCAGGTACATCTGCCGCGCCGCTCCGGGCCGTCCGATGTCGAGATGATGAAACGCCACGGCCGACTGGATCATCGCCTGGAGAAACAGCTTCTCCTTTGGACCGACTTCACCCATCCACCGCTCTTCCCAGGCGTCGTGCGCTGCATGAAACTCGCCCGCGTTGTAAAGATCGATCCCGGCAATGTACTCGACCGGATACGCCGCGATATGCGCATCGGTATACGCGACGTCGATCTCCGTTTGTAAAGTCTCACCCATGTCGGTTCAATCGCGCAGCAATCACTTTCGCGGCCGTCGCCCCCGCACCCGTCGCGCCGCTGATCGTCGGGGCCAAGGGGTTGGAAACATCGCCCGCGGCAAACACCATCGGAACGCTCGTTTCCTGCTCGCCGTTCACCGCGATGTATCCGCGGTCGTCAACCTGAGTCTGCTCGCGAAAAAGCTCGGTATTCGGTTCGACTCCGATGCGAACCAACACGCCGCGCACTGCGAGTTGAAAAGGCTTCAACCCGCCCTTCCGCTGAATCTCGACTGCTTCGACTTCGGCGTCGCCCATGATACGCGTGATCACCGACTCAGTGAAAACGGTGATGCAGTTGTTCGGCTGAGCGCGTTCCGCAAACTCGCGGCGCGCCCGCAACTTCTTTCCGCGATGGACCAGCGTCACTGTCGGACAGACTTCCGCCAACAACAACGCATTCTCGACCGCCGCGTCGCCGCCGCCGACAACACAAACGTCTTTCCCGGCAAACAGCTCGCGATCCCGTGTCCCTGATTCGATCATCCCCTTGCCGGCGAACTCTTTCTCACCCGGAACTCCCAACGACCGCGGTCGAACACCGGTGGCGATTATGATCGAAATCGCCCGTAAAACTTCGCCGCTAAGCAACGAGATCCGTTTCGCTCGCAAATCGATCGAGTCGATAGCGACGCCCGTCCACAGATCGAAATCAGCGTCGTCGACGTCGCGCGAGAAGAGCCCCAGCAGTTCCTCGCCGTTGCGGGTCTTCAAACCGAGATAGTTTTCGATTGGGTTGTAAACGCGGTGAAGCTGTCCGCCGATCTGTTCCGCCTGTTCGAGGACGAGCGTGTCGAGGCCCAACTCATCGCACCAGAAGGCCGCGGATAGTCCGGCAGGTCCAGCGCCGATGATGATCACGTCGTGCATCTGTTGGTGTTTTGTACTTTGTGCTTCGTGCTTTGAGGAAAACTAAGTACAAAGTTCCAAGTACAAAGCTCAAACAATCGAAGCCGCTGCTCGGACAGCCGAGATCGCCAGGACGGCAGCGACGTCGTCCGGCGTCAGTCGTGAAACCGCAAACGCGCCGCCGGCGTCGAGAAACTTCACGGCGGCGGTCATTTCACGGTTGTCGGTTTTCCAGCGTCCGTCGGCGTTGCCTTCTTTGTCGTTGAGCATTGCGAGCGCGCCCGTAAGATCTCGTCGCGCGATGCGCGGACGGACCACGGTTTCGGCCCACGAGTAGTACGGATAATCGATACGATAGATCCAACCGCCGCTCGCCGGCGTCGCGATCACAAACATCTCGCCGCGCGCATGTTTGGCAACCGCAGCAAACGGGCTTGCCAGTCCGGGTTTCAAAGTGACCAATGAAATCCGCGATGATTCATTCTCGACCACGCGCGATTCACCGCTCGCAAAACTCTCGAGCGCCTCGGCAACACTCCGCCAACCGTCGCGCCAGAGCGGTTCGTACGCATTCACATCCGACAGCAGTCGCTCGACTTCCGGCAGCACCAACTCATACGCGCGCTCATCGTCATCGAACATCTCACCGGCGATCATGCCCGCCAACGGCGAACCGGGAATGTTGTTCGGACTCGCTTGATCGGCGCCCTGGATGGCGATGCTTACCTTCACACCATCGTCACTCGTATGCTCGGAAAAATCTCCAGCCTCCGCGGCCGAGATGAGTAGATCGCGATACGGAAGCGCTCGCTCGCCGTTCAGCACAGCCCAACACGACAGCGCACCGTCAGTGTCGAAGTGGTTGTTGACCACCAGATCGATTCCTTGCGTGAGCGCGGCGCGATTCGGGGATGCGACAAGGTTCAAAGCAATCTCAGTCGACGTATCAGCCTTCACTTCGGCGGGCGTCGTGTTTCCTTGCCAGTGTGAGAAGTGGATGCTGTTGTCCACAGTGCCGTCAACTGAGAGTTTAGGAACATCGTCGAGGGCTTCTGAGTAGAATTGGAATCTCATGATAAGCAAGTGTAGTGTAAGATATGTTCACCCAACAAATCGGAATAAGCGGAGCGAACAATGGACGAGATCACCTCAACTGAACTGAAAAAACGCCTCGATCAGGGCGACGACATTCAAATCATCGATGTACGCGAGGACGTCGAGGTGGCGATCGGCCGCATCCCCAACTCCGTGCACATTCCGCTCGCGCAGGTGCTGACGCGAATGAACGAGATCGATCCGAACCGGGAAACCGTGGTGCACTGCAAAATGGGCGGCCGCAGCGCCCGTGCGATCGACGCGCTTCAGCGTTCGGGATTCAGAGGCAAACTGATGAATCTAAAGGGTGGAATTATTGGCTGGTCGAATGAGGTCGACCCGAGCGTTCCGAAGTATTAACCACAAAAGGCACCAGACAGAAACGGACAAGACAGCAAGGTGCAAGCCAGACGGAAGGACGACAAGTTTAACCTCCCCTGATTAATACCTTTTTTGTGCCTTTTGTGTCCTTTGTGCCTTTTGTGATTTAACCTTCGTGGCGGTTGGTAATCCCTTCGAGCTTGATAAACGGGCTCAAACGGGTGATCACCATACCCTCTTCACACTCCAACCGGCACGACAGCCCCGGACGATCGCTCGCAGCGTCCTGCCCTTTCAAGTGATACCAGACCTGACAATTAGTACAGTCGCCATTCCAGCAAAAATCGCCGTAAGAAATGGTGTTGATCGACAAAAACTGGAAACAACGCAGCAGGCGATTCTTTTCCGGCACGCTCACTTCGCGCCCGACGATCTCGACATTTATCAGCTTCTCGTAAGGATCCAGCAGATCTGCCGCAAACTGCTCCACGGCATTGCCGTCTGCGCTTTGTTCACTCATAGGCAGCGGCAGTATAATCGCTCGCTGCTCAATTTGTAACTTTAACGTGCAGGAGTGTTTTCGAATTGGCCTTAGTAATTTACACAAAACCGGGATGTCCCTATTGCCAGCAGGCGCGCGATTTTTACAACTCGAAGGGCATTCCGTTTATTGACTATGACGCGCAGAATGATCGCGCCCGACGTGCGGAGATGTTCTCGTACACCGGCGGCGACCCCACGGTTCCGGCGATTGTTGAGGACGGCAAATACATAGGTTCTGGCTGGGGCGACCCGCCACGCGGTTGAACGGTCCACGACTAGCCGGCCGTGCGCCGGTAACCACAACAAGTTATCGTCTCCCCCTCTGCGTTTGCTCCTGCCGACAAGGCGTTTACCGCGGACTTGAGGGTTAATCATGCACAAACAACTCGAATTGCTTTGCACTGTCGTCCTTCTCATTTTGGGCGGCGTCTCATTTAACACTGCGCTCGCACAGTCAAACGGAGGCGGAGCGCCACCGAAACCACCAATGGCAGAAAAGAAAACAAAGACCACTAACATCCACGGCGAAACACTCGTCGACGACTTCTTCTGGCTGCGCGAAAAAACGAACCCGGCCGTTATGGAGTATCTCCAGACTGAGAACAGCTACGCCGAAACGGTGATGAAGCCAACCGCGGCGCTGCAGGAAAAGCTCTACAACGAGATGGTCAGTCATATCAAAGAGACTGACACGCAGGTCCCATATCGACGCGGCGACTACTTCTATTACACGCGGACGGTGAAAGGTAAGCAGTATCCGATCTTCTGCCGCCAGAAAGGCAGCACCAGCGCCCCGGAAGAGATCGTGCTCGACGTAAATGAACTCGCGAAGGGTCAGAAGTTCATGAGCATCGGCGCATTCAACCCGAGCGACGACGGCAACCTCCTCGCCTACAGCACGGACAACATCGGTTATCGCCAGTACGTTCTGCAAATCAAAGACCTGCGCACCGGACAGGTGCTCCCCGAACGCGTCGAACGCATCAACAACGTCGCCTGGGCGACTGACAACAAGACGATCTTCTACGTTACCGAAGATGCCGTCACGAAACGCAACGACAAGTTCTTCAAGCACGTGCTCGGCACTGACAAGTACGATCTGATTTACGACGAGAAGGACGAACTATTCGACATCGCCGTCGGTCGAACGCGCGACAAGGCGATGATTGTCCTCCAAATCTTCGCCAAGACGACT
>DASTOZ010000851.1:0-8016 GCA_035762365.1 Pyrinomonadaceae bacterium
GCAGATTCTGCTCGACGTCGCACGCGCAAAAGGCGTGAAACGTTTTGTTCAGGTTTCGACCGACGAAGTGATGGGCAGCTTGCCGGAAGACGACGATAGTTTTTTCACCGAACAGTCGCCTTTTGCGCCGAATAGTCCGTACGCCGCGTCAAAAGCAGCGGCCGAACATCTCGTGCGCGCGGCGCATCACACGTTTGGTTTGGACACGGTCGTCACGCGCTGTGGGAATAATTACGGACCACGCCAGTTCCCCGAAAAATTCCTGCCTTTAGCGATCGCGAACGCGATGAACAACGAACCGATTCCGGTCTATGGCGATGGAATGAACGTGCGCGACTGGATTTTTGTCGAGGACCACTGCCGCGCGATTGTCGCGGTGATGGAAAGAGGCAAGCCTGGCGGCGTTTACAACATCGGCGCGCGTAATCCGCGACGCAATCTCGACGTGGTCCAGTCGCTGCTCGATGCGCTCGGCAAGCCGCACAGTTTGATTAAGTTTGTCACGGACCGTCTCGGGCACGATCGTCGGTATGCGATCGATCCGTCGCTGATCGAGTCGGAGCTCGGTTGGCGTCCGCGCGAAACGTGGGAGAGCGGGTTGATGAAGACGATCGATTGGTATCGTGAGAACACGCGCTGGTTGGAGAACACACGGAGCGGTGCGTATCGAGATTATTACCGGCTCCAGTATGGAACTGAGGTCAACGCGCGTTGAAGATTCTAATCACAGGCGCAGGTGGTCTGGTTGGGCGCGCGCTGACGGAGCATTGTCGAACACAGGGTGATGAAGTTTTCGACTACGATCATGAATCGCTGGACATCGTCGATTCGGGTGCAGTCGAGGCGGCGATTCTCGCGCGGCGTCCTGAGGCGGTGATCAATTGCGCGGCGTGGACTAACGTCGACGGCTGTGAAGGCGATCCGGTAAAGGCGTGGCAGGCGAATTCCGTTGGTCCGGTGAACCTTGCGCGCGCGAGCCGCGACGTCGATGCCGTCTTCGTTACGATCTCGACGGATTACGTTTTTGATGGATCGAAAAGTGAAGGCTTCTACACACAGCGAGACAATCCGAATCCGATCAACGTCTACGGAAGGTTCAAGCTCGATGGTGAACGGCGCGTGCAAGCGGAGCATGCGCGATCGATCGTCGTGCGCGCTGGTTATATTTTCGGTCTCGGTGGCAAGAATTTTTTGAGCACGGTCGTGCCGCGCGTCCGCGCCGGTGAAGAGATGAAAGCGATCGGCGACTGTTACGGCACGCCGACGTACGGTCGGGATCTGGCTGTCAGGTTGCGCGAGCTTGCAGTGAAAGATCTGCCGGGTGTTTATCACGTCGTCAATTCAGGCGATGGCGCGAGTTTCGAAACGTTTGCCCGCGAGGCGCTGGCGGTTGCGAATCATCCGTTCGATTCGGTTGAAGTAATAAGCGTGGATTCTTTCCCGCGGCCCGCTCCCCGGCCGCGAAACACGAGGCTCAAGTGCCTCCTGTCGCCAGCGGTTGGTCTGGCCCCTTTGCGCCCGTGGCAGGAGGCCGTGGCCGATTTTGTTGCTGAATTGTCGCAGTGAAGTCTCCTTTAGATATCGGCCTGGCGCTACCGAGAGTCCGAGGGAAAGAAAATTTTAAAAATTCCTTTTCACATGTGTCCTCGCGCAAGCGAAAGGTAAGTAGAAAAGGGCCATAGAGGCGAGCAATGGCTTGCCTCAGAGCGAGTCTCTGTTATTATTCTTCCTCTGATTCCGCCCCCGGTTTCTGACTTTGACCGTAATCACAGACTGAAAGCCCGGAAAATAAGATGTCGCAAGATAACCGCTTAATGCCGATGCCCGCCGTCGAGCGTACCCTCGATAGACCACTCAGCGATATTGGACAACTCAGGTCCTATGGGCCAGCTGCCAGCGAGCCAAGCCAGATTCGCGATTACCTGTTCGTGGTGCTGAAGCGCAAGTGGCTCATTTTGAGTCTCTGCCTGGTGGTCACTTCGCTCGTCGCGATCCAGATGTTTCGTCAACCCTCGACTTACGAAGCCGTGACGACGATCAGGATCCAACAAAGGACGCCGAACGTCCTGCAAACGAGAGAGCTCGTAGTCAGCGGACAGCCGGACCCGAATTTCTGGGGCACGCAAATCAAGTTGCTCGAGAGTCCGACGCTCGCTCGGCAGGTCGCATTGAGTCTCGACCTACAACACAACCCGAGTTTCTTCGGTGGTCATTCGCAGGGCGGTATTTTCTCAGCGCTGAAGAGAATGGTTTCAGGCGACGAGAAGAAGCGAACGGCGCCGTTACCGGCTGTCGCACCTTCGGGCCTGAGCGTGGTCGGCGAAGCGCAAATGCGAGACGACCCGCTGACGCCGGAAGAGCTTGCCGCACTCGAACCGTATGAAGACGCGATCATCGCGGGCGAGAGCGTCGATGGCATCGTCGGCACGAATCTTTTCCGGATCAAGTATGTCCACACCGATCCGGAAATGGCGCAGAAGGTCGCGAACACGATCGCCGAGGTCTTTCGTTCGAACAATATCGAGCGTCTCACGTCAAACTCAACGAAGGCTGAAGACGTTCTGGTGCGTGAGATAAACACGCAGCAGGACAAGATTCGCCAGGACACGGAGGCGTTATTTAACTACGCGCGCCAAACCGGTCTGCCGCCGACGATGGACAATTCACTCAACGTCGAAGCGCAACGGCTCGCGAATCTCAGTAGTCAGGTGTTGGAAGCGCAGAACAAACGACAGACTGCGCAAGCGATATACCTGAGCGCCGCGGCCAACAAAGAGCCGCTGGCCGTTCCTGACGTGCAGAAGTCGGAACGCATCGGCGACATTCAGAATCGCATTTCAGCTCTCGAAGAAAAGCTCGCTGCTCTCAAGGTTACGTATACCGACGATTGGCCGGAGGTTAAGAGGGTAAAGTCGTCCATCGCGCGGCTTAACGAAGAGTTGAAGAGTGAAGCCCACGAGGCGATTGGCAGTTTGAAGGCCGAGTACGATGCAGCGTTGGAGCACGAGAAGAACGTCGAGAAACGCTATCTCGCACAGCGCGCGATCACCGATCAGCAGAGCCGCGATCAGATCGAAATGGCAGCGTATTCGCAGCGACTCGAGGCCGCCAAACAGAACCTCGCCATCTTGCAGCAGAAGTACCGCGAAGTTCAGATCGCGCAGGGCGACAAGGGCAGCGAGATCGCAATCGAGTCGTACAGCCGCGTGCCGCGCGCACCCGTTGGACCACCGCGCATCAGAAACGTGATGATCGCGTTTATCCTGTCGCTGGTTGCGGGTATCGGTCTGGCGTTCCTGCTCGACTTCCTCGACGACACAGTCAAGTCGCTCGACGACGTCGATCGTTACGTTCATCTGCCGGCTTTGGCGATGATTCCCGCCAGCAGTCGCGGTATAAAGTTGAAAGGACTCGCTCCGGTGCACCCCGGACCTTCAGAAACGACAGCGCTGGCAATGATCGACGACGTTCGATCGCCGATCGCGGAGTCGTACCGTCACTTGCGAACGTCGTTGTTGCTTTCGTCCGCGGGCCAACCGCCAAAGACGATCCTCGTGACGTCGAGTCAGCCTTCGGAAGGAAAGACGACGACGGCGATCAATACGGCGTTCATGCTGGCGCAGACCGGCGCTGAAGTTTTGATTATCGATTGCGATTTGCGGCGGCCGCGATTGCACACGCAGTTTGAAGTGGCGAACTCGAAGGGCTTGACGACGTGGCTTTCGGGTGAGAAAGACCTCGACAATTTGTTGCAGGTTTTTGCAAAGACGCCGAACCTGAAGATCCTGACGTCAGGCCCGGTGCCGCCGAATCCGGCTGAGTTGCTTGGCTCGGAAGAGATGCGCCGTCTGCTGGGCCAGCTCAGCGAGCGCTTCGCGCACATCATCATCGACTCGCCACCGGCGATTTCGTTTACCGACGCGTCGATTCTTTCGACGATGGTGGACGGCGTGATGCTGGTCGTTCACGGCGGGCGCAGCTCGCGCGCGGTTGTGCGCCGGGCGAAGCAGCAGTTGCTCGACGTTGGCGCGCACATCTTCGGCGTGGTGCTGAATAACGTGAGGATGGAGCAGCAGGACTACTACTATTCCGGTTACTACTCGAACTACTATTCGACGGAAACGGACAGTGGTCGAGGCGCCTCCGCAGGCGAGACCGCGTAACAAGAACCTAAATAATCCTTACTTGATGAACGTCCCCCTTTTGGATCTTCAGGCGCAGTATGCCTCGTTGCGAGACGAGGTGCGCGAGGCGGTTGAGCGAGTGCTGGAGTCGCAGCGTTTCGTCCTCGGCGACGAGGTGCGAAAGCTCGAAGCTTCAATCGCGGCCTACACTCAAACGAAGCACGCGATCGCGTGTGCTTCCGGATCTGACGCTCTACTGCTCGCGCTGATGGCGCTCGACGTCGGCGAGGGCGACGAAGTAATCACAACCCCGTTCACGTTCTTCGCCACTGCCGCCGCGATCACGCGTCTCGGCGCGCGTCCTGTTTTCGTCGACGTCGATCCGAGTTACTACAATCTCGACGCCTCGCAAGTCGCTGACGCGATCACTGACAAAACAAAGGCGCTCCTTCCGGTCCATCTTTACGGTCAATGCGTGGAAATGGATGTGCTACTCGAACTGGGCGAGCAACACGGCATTCCGATCGTCGAAGACGCAGCGCAGGCGATCGGCGCCACGGATCGTGGCGAGCAGGCTGGATCAATCGGCGCGATCGGATGTTTCAGTTTCTACCCGACGAAGAACCTTGGCGGCGCCGGCGACGGCGGCATACTGACCACCAACAACGACGATTTGGCAGCGCGACTCAGGCGGCTGCGCACGCACGGCGGTGCGAACGAGTATGAGCATTCGGAAGTCGGCATAAACAGCCGTCTCGATGAATTGCAGGCGGCAGTGCTGAACGTGAAGTTGCCGCACCTCGACCAGTGGTCCAACGAACGCGCGCGCAAAGCAGCGATTTACGACCAGGAGTTACTGGACAGTACGAGCTTCGAACTGTGGCCGCCTGCGTCGAGAGAAGAAGCCCGTCACATCTATCACCAGTACGTAATTCGCGTCCCTGCGCATCGCGACGCGTTGATGGAACATTTGAAGCAACACGGAGTGGGCACAAAAGTGTATTATCCGATTCCGCTGCACCGGCAGGAATGTTTTGCCTATCTCGGTTACAAGGAGGGCGAGTTTCCGGAGTCGGAACGCGCGGCGCGCGAAACGATCGCATTACCGATCTATCCCGAGCTCACCGAAACTCAACAGGCTTACGTCATCAAAACGATCAAGAGCTTCAAAGCCTGAAGAACGCTCACGGGAGATCCGCCAGAGGACGTTGCGAACTTCAATCGAGAGGTTGATTTTTTCTTCGGACAAATAACAGATAACTAATAACTGTTCATGGCTTTAAAACTGAGCATCATCACTCCCTCATACAACCAGGGCCGGTTTCTCGAAGAGACAATCCTGTCTGTCTTGAAGCAAGGTTACGAACCGCTCGAGTACATCATCATCGACGGCGGCAGCAGTGACGAAAGCGTCCCGATCATCAAGAAGTACGAAGATCGTCTGGCCTACTGGGTCAGCGAGAAAGACCGCGGGCAGGTCCACGCGATCAATAAAGGGCTCGAACGCGCCACCGGAGACATCTTCGCGTTTCTCAACAGCGACGATCTGTATCTGCCCGGTACGTTTACGGCGGTGATGAAGCACTTCGAACAGCACCCGCAAAGCGAGTGGATCTGTGGCGACGCGATCATGTTTGGCGATGGGCACGAGACGCGCGTCATTCGTTCGGAAGTGCCGCAATCGGCGGCGCACTGTTTGTGTTGGTCCTATCTCGCGCCACAACCCGCGCACTTCTGGAAGACCGCGATCGTCAGAGAAGGTTTTCAGGAACGATGGGACTACGATTTCGATCACGACATGTATGTGCGGCTGCTGTTGGCGGGGCACAAGTGCGAGTATTTGCCTTTGCCGATGGCTGCGTACCGGTTGCACGAAGTGAGTAAGACGATCGCCGAGGGTCACCGGCAACTCGAAGAGTTTGATCAGATTGCCGAGTTCTACGAGCCTCAATTGCAGGGCGCCGATCAACGCTGGTGCCGTGCGACTCGATTCCTGCGACTGTCGTACGCGGCGAGCGAAGCGGGACGTAAGTCAGAAGCGTCGCGCTGGTTGATGCGTGCGCTTGCCACGCACCCCGAGGGTCTATTGAGCAGGCCTTTCTGGGGTTGTCTCCGTCGCGTAGCCCTGCCGGCAGGTCGCTTGCCAAATTCCCCCAATAACCACTAGTAAATCCGCGTCCGCTACAGAGAGTTTCATGGGGAAAAGAAATTTTTAAAACGAAATTTTTTAGTATGAGACTCACACGAGCTGACTGTTAATCGATAAAGCGGAGCAAAAGCTTCGCTTGCCAAAGTCCCCCAATAACCACTAATGTTTCGTTGATTTTTCTAGGCCACTCTGCTTGGAGACCTGCAAAGGAATGTCTGAACCTACACGTGTATTAATCACAGGGGCTGGTGGATTTATCGGTCATCATCTGACGAAGTATCTTGTTAATCGCGGTTACTGGGTGCGAGGCGTCGACATCAAGGAACCGGAATACGAACCAACGGCGGCCCGCGAGTTTCATCTTCTCGACATGTCAGTCGCCGACAACTGTCTGCAAGCTACCGAAGGAATCGACGAGGTCTACGGCCTCGCCGCAAACATGGGCGGCATCGGTTTCATCGAAACGAACAAGGCGGTCATCGTCCGCGATAACTCGTTCATCAATCTTCACTCGATCGAAGCTGCACGAATAAACGGCGTCAAACGTTATCTCTACACTTCAAGCGCCTGCATCTATCCCGGTTACAAACAGAAAGAACCTGACGTCACGCCGCTCCGCGAAGAAGATGCCTACCCCGCCGACGCCGAAGACGGCTACGGTTGGGAAAAGCTCTACATGGAACGCGTTTGCCGTCACTACACGGAAGACTTCGGTCTCGACACGCGCGTCGTTCGTTTCCACAACATCTTTGGTCCACTCGGCACGTACGACGGCGGACGCGAGAAGTCGCCCGCGGCGATCTGTCGCAAGATCGCGCTGGCTGACGATGGCGACGATATCGAAGTGTGGGGCGACGGTGAACAGACTCGTTCGTACTGCTACATCGACGACTGTGTCGAAGGTATCCATCGCTTGATGCGCAGCGAACATCGCGAGCCGATCAACCTGGGCCAGGACCGCATGGTCTCGATCAACGAACTGGTGGACATGGTCGCGAAGATCGCCGGCAAACGAATCGGCAAGCGTTACGATCTCACGAAGCCGCAAGGCGTCAGAGGCCGCAACAGCGACAACACGCGGTTGCGTGAAGTTCTGAAGTGGGAGCCGGGGATTTCGCTCGAAGAGGGACTGACCACGACCTATCACTGGATCGCGGGCGAACTCGAAAAACGAAACGCTCCCGTCAATGCGCTGGTTACGAGTTAATCCGTGTTGCCAACAGACACGGATCTCTCATGAAAGTTAGCGTCATCGTCCCTGTTCGGGATGAAGAGGATTCCATTCGCGAGCTGCTCGACAGCCTGCTCGCGCAAACACGCCCGCCGGATGAGATTGTAATAACGGATGGCGGCTCCGTCGACGCCACGCCGCAGATCATCGACGACTACAGACGAAGCGGCGCCCCCGTGAAACTGATTCGCGCGGGCGCCGCTTTGCCAGGACGCGGACGCAACCTCGCCGCTGCTGAAGCGCGCTACGAATGGTTGGCATTTACTGACGGCGGCATTCGTCTCGCCAAGCACTGGCTCGAAGCACTCGTCCTAAAAGCGAGTGAAGATGAGTCGACGGACATTGTTTACGGCCACGTCGAACCGGTAACCGACACTTTCTTTACCGAATGTGCGGCGATCGCATACGTACCGCCACCCAAGCCGCAGGAAGACGTCGTTTCACGACCGCGCTTCATCGCTTCATCGCTGTTGCGCCGCGACGCGTGGGCCAAAGTGAAAGGGTTCCCTGAG
>DASTOZ010000852.1:0-3813 GCA_035762365.1 Pyrinomonadaceae bacterium
CAATGCCTTCGTCGAGAAGAGCGGCTGTTATCTCTTGCTCGACCTGCACAATCTTTACTGCAATGCCGTCAACCATCACTTCGACGCGCGCGACGTAATCAACACCCTACCGCTGGATCGTGTGATCGAGTTACACGTTGCGGGCGGGTCGTGGCGGGATGGCTTCTGGATGGACGCTCACGACGGGCGTGTACCCGAACCTGTCTGGGAATTGTTGGAGTATGTGTTGCCGATCGCGCCGAACGTTGCGGGAGTAGTGTTCGAGTTACTCGAAGACTACGCGGTCCGCCTCGGTGTTCCGGCGATCGAGAATGAGTTGAGCCGAGCCTGGCAAATATGGAATTCGAGCCATGGCGCTAATTGATTATCAAACAGTGCTGGGACGGATGCTGCGCGAACAGCGCGGCGACGATCATCTGCGCGACGTCAGCCTCGACGAACGCGAAAGCCGGTACATTGAACACCTGCGAGACACTGCTGCATTTCGTTTCTATGCAAGCGTACAGCGGTCGTGGTGCATTACGCGCGCTACGAAGGCGGCGCATCTAACGCTTTCTCTGCTGCCACAGGAAGAACGGCAGCGGCTGCTCGATGAGTGGGTCGACTCAGGCGCGGGCGCGCAGAGTTTCTTTGGCGTCGAAGCCGATCTGTTCCTGGAGTTTCTCGGCAAGCGTTTGAAGGATCGCCCGCGCGAATTGACCGTGAGCCAGTTCGAACGCGCTACGCTGCGCGCGAGTGAAGGAGCTAACTACTTCGTTGCGCCGGATGTTTCGCGTTTGCAGACACCGGATTGTCTGTTGCGTCGCGGCAGCTATGCGGCGCTGGTTCACTTCAGAAATGATCTGAATTTCGTCCAGCAACAGGGGCCGCTCGCGGAGTTGTTCAGCGCCGGGCTGATCGTGATGTTTAGCCCGGGGTTGCCGCAGTTGTGGCAGGAACCATCTGCGGAGGAAGTAGATCTATGGGAGACACTGGACCACGCCACATCCGTGCCAACACTGTTGAGCCAGGGCCACTCTTCCGAAACTCTGGAAATGCTTCTCAGCGACGGCGCAATCGAATACGCCGATCACGACTAGGATGACGCCTCACTCATACCGCAATGCCACGATCGGATCGACACGCGTCGCGCGGCGAGACGGTAAGTAGCCGGCGAGCAGTGCGACAATCACCATCATTACCGCTGCGCCGATTAGCGATACCGGATCTGCCTTGCCCAATCCGAAGAGCAGTGCTGAAGCCACTCGAATGAACGCAAAGATCAGCGGCACGCCCACGGCCACGCCGATCACGACGAGCCACAACGCCTCACGCTGAATCAACCAGAATACGTCCCTGCGGTGTGCTCCAAGTGCCATGCGGATGCCGAGTTCCGTGGTCCTGCTGGCAACGCCGTAAGACAGAATCCCGTACAGTCCAATGCAGGCAAGCAACAGCGCCAGGATGCCGAAGAAGCCAGCCAGTGTTGCCATTAAGCGTTCCCGCAGAATCGTCGCGTCGACAAATTGCTTCAACGGCTGAAAGCTAACGGTGATCGACGGATTGATCTGGTTGAGAACCCCTTTGACCGCGGCGATGGTGTCGGTCTGCTTTAAGTGGGAACGAATCAGGATCTGTGCGCCGGCTCCACCCTCATCCTGTGCCGCGGCGTAGTAGACGATGGGAGTAAACTCCTCGCGCACATCTTCATATTTCGTGTTGCCAACCAGTCCGACGATCTCGTAGAGAGTGTCGGGGGAGCCCGGCGTGGCCGCAATCCAGAAACGCTGGCCTACGGGATTGGCGCCCGTTTGAAATTCGCGCGCAAACTCCTGGTTCACGATTGCCACTTTTGGCGCTCCGATTCGATCGCGCGAATCGAAGTCGCGTCCCGCCAGCACTGGAACCTTCAGCGTTTCAAAGTAGCGTGGTCCAACGCGGCTGAAGTTAGTGCTGAGCGCTCGTCGTTCAGACGTGCCGTCCAGCCACGCCGTGCCTCCGCCCCAATCGCGCAGTGGCATAACGTGCGTGATTGCCGCCGATTCCACTCCCGGAATGTTTCGAACACGTTCGAGCAACTCGTCTTTGAACGTCGGAACGCGTTCGGGCGGCAGGTTCAAACTGCGGAATATCACGGAAGCCGTGAGAACGTCGTCCTGCTGAAAACCCATGTTGACCGTCAATAGGTTCACAAGACTGCGGGAGAAGAGAAGCGCGCCTGCTACGAGCACGAGCGACAGTGCGACCTGGACCACTGTAAGCGCGCGTCGCAAAGTGAACCGCTGGCGACCAGCAGTCAGACCACGCCCGGCTGCTTTCAACATCGCGCCGGTCTTTGTGCGGGTGATGCGGATAGCGGGCGTCAGTCCAAACAGGAGACAGGTCAGCACGGCCAACCCGGCAGTAAAGCCCAGGACACGCCAATCCGGCGCGAGATCCAGAAACACCGGATCGGCCGTCGTGCTCAGGAACGCAACCAGCGAACGACTCAAGACGTAGGCGAGACCAGCACCCAGCACGGCGCCGATCGCAGAAAGTAGAAGACTCTCAACCAGCAGTTGCCGGATCAAACGGCCGCGTGACGCACCGAGCGCCTGTCGCACGACGATCTCGCGTTCTCTTGCGCTTGCGCGTGCGAGTAACAGGTTCGCCAGGTTGGCACACGCGATTAAGAGGACCAATCCCGCGATCGCCAACATCAACCAGAGTGATCGTTCATACTTCTCGCGCAACTCGGAAGCGCCAGTGCCGGAATCGAGTGTCGTGAGCTTTGACCCGAGATAGTCGTTTACGCTGGCCGCAGGATAATCCGCAGGAAGCGCAGCCTGAAACAGGTCAGGAGAGATCGACTGCACGTGCGCCGTCGCCTGGTCCCTGGTCCAACCGGGTTTGAGACGACCGTTTACCGTCAACCACCACATGATCCCGGAGAGAAATCTATCGCTGCCGCGAACGAGCGAAATCGCGCACACCGGCAGCGACAGATCGAATGAACGTCCGACTTCCATCCCGAAGAAGTTCGCGGGCGTAACACCGACGATTTCAAATGAGTGTTCTGCGAAGTCCAACTTGCGACCGATCACACTCGCATCGCCGCCAAATTCGCGTTGCCAGAACTGATGACTTAGGATGATGCCGGGAGTTCCACACCCGCGTTGATCGTCTTCATTGTTAAAGACGCGACCCAACGAGGCGTTGACGCCCAGGGTGTTGTAGAAGTCGCCACTGACATACAGCATGGTTGCCGGTCGCACTTCACCGCCGGGCGCAAGGTTGACCTTGTCTGTCCCCCACGCAAACACGCCGGAAAAGGCTTCTTGCCGATCTCGGATCTGTTCCCAGATCGGAAACGTCAAACTCGGCTCGCGCGCGAATCCACCACGCGCAGCTTTCATGTTGGTCATGCGAACTTCGACGAGCTCCTCCGGTGCTCTGACCGGAAGCGTGCGCAGTCGCACCGCGTTCACCAACTGGAAAATCGCGGTGTTCGCGCCGATGCCGAAAGCCAGCGATAGAATTGCGACGGCAGTAAATCCCTTGTTCTTGAGCAGCATGCGAACGCCGAAGCGCAGGTCTTGAATCATTGCATCCTCCCATCTACGTGGCTGTAGCCACAGTGCATCCATGAATGCTCCGGCACTGTGCGAGAGCAGGTCGCGCTTTGTTCGCCAGTTGAGCTGGTCCCATTTGGCCAGCAACTCTTCGCGATAGACGAGCTCTGCTTCCCATTCCTGTCGCCAGTCGGCGCGCAAACGACGCGGCACGATCACGCCGATGAGCGTGATGAGCCAGAGCCACGGGCCTTTTGTCGTGTGGCTTTGCATGTCGCGCGAA
>DASTOZ010000853.1:0-3233 GCA_035762365.1 Pyrinomonadaceae bacterium
TCTGCGCCACCTTGAGATGTGGCAACACCGAATGGTTTCTGACCAGCAGCACCACCGGAATCTTACCCGCAGCGATCTCGTGCCATTTTTCTCCTTCGTAGACGCGACCGCTTTGATAATCGATCCACGCACCCGGCGGCAAATACACCTTGCGCCGATCACCGCTTGCAAACATCGGCGCCACCAACAAGTCAGAACCAAACATGTACTGGTCGTCAATGGTCCATGACGTTGGATCGGTTGGATATTCGAAAAAGAGCGGGCGCAACATCGGAAAACCGCGCGCCGATGAGTCCTTCGCCTGGGAATAGATGTAAGGCATGAGCGAATATCGCAGTCGCAACGCATTGCGGAAATCTTCGACTAAACCAGCATCGTAATCCCAGGGTTCTCGCGGAGGCGCTCCGTGCGCACGCGTGTGCGACGACAACACACCCCACGCCAGCCAGCGGCGATACAGATCGCGCGGCGCACGCTGCACAAAACCGCCGACGTCATGACTCCAGTAAGTGAATCCCGACAGCCCGAATGAAGAGACCGCCTCGCAACTCGGCTGCCATTGCCGAGTCAGTGTTCTCGGCATCGCCTCCCCAATGCAGCGGATAGCGCTGGCTGCCGGCCCAGGCGCTACGTGCCCAGATCACATCTTCGCCGGTTGTTTCTTTCGTGACTTCCGCGACTGCTTTGTTGTACCGAAGCGGATAGAGATTGTGCTCGTACCATCCACTCAGTCCCGACGCATATTGTCCCGTCAGCGGTGCTCCCTCGCCGAAGTCAACTTTGATCGCGCCAACGCCGAGCTTCAGGAGATCTCTGATCTTGCCCTGGTACCACTTGACCGCTTCAGGATTACTAAAGTCGATCGTCGCATCCTCTGGCGGGAGTTGGCCGCGATCGTTCTTGACGTGATAGCCGTTGGCGACCATCTCCTTCCACAGATCGTTCTTACCCGTGAAATACGTGTACTGCCACAGCGTTATGCGAAAGCCCTGCTCCTTCAAGTCGCGCATCATCTTCGCCGGATCGGGAAAACGCGACGCTGAAAACCGGTAATCGTTGCGCCATTCAGTCTCGAACCAGCCGGTATCGATGTGAATTACATCCGCCGGCGCCTGGTGCGATCTTAATTGTTGGGCCACCTGACGCACTTGCGTTTCAGAGTTGTAAGTAATGCGGCTCATCCAAAACCCGAACGACCAGAGCGGTGGGACGGGGCTGCGACCCGTCAGCGCGGTGTACTCCGAAAGGATCTCTTTGGGCTGGCCGAGGAAAATAAAAAGATCGAGGTCTTCGTCGCCTGAATAGATGACGTTGTGCGCGTCGAAGTACTTGCCAAAGTCGAACGTTAACGGCGCGCTGGTGTGCACGAACATGCCGTAACCGTTGCTGCTCAGGAAGAACGGGATCGGCTTGTACATCAATTCGCTTTGCGTGCCCATACCATCGCGCGTCGACACAAGCACGCGCTGTCCGCGTTTGTCGAAGCGCGTAAACGACTCGCCGCACCCGAATATCTTTTCGTCGTGCTGAAGTTCAAAAGTTGCGGCGATGCGACGTGCGAGATCGCTGGAGCGACGCACAAAAGAGAATGGCACGGGTGCGTAGAAAGTTGCCGGGTCGCCGATGTTTTGCGTGCGCGTCAGCAAGCGGCCGTTCTGATCGTAGATCTCAATGTGCCAGGGCTGTTTGATGATGCGCACACGCCCGTGAGCACTCGTGTAAATGATCTCTTTCTCGTTTTGTTCGACTCGCCACGATGCGTCCTTCGCCACCGGACCAGCGAGCATCAGCGATTGGCCGTCCGACATCGGAACTGATCGCGTCGAAAGGCGAACGCGAATCGTGCGCGGACTCACGAAACTTATCGCAAACGGCAACACCGGATCCTGATCGTATTCAGTGTTGGGAAACTCAGTCGCGCGCCCGCGCGCAAAGCCCACGTCGATCTTGTTGAACGAGAGCGTCGTACTCCGCCAGTAACGGTCCCACTGCAACGTTCCCTGGCCGGTGGCCGTGTCGAATGAAGTGACCTTGTTGCCGATAAAGTAGACGTTCTCCATCTTCTGAAAATCCTGAGCAACGTCTACTGGGTCGCCAAGCACTTGCGCGTGAACCGCAGTGGGAACCAGAAACAGTGTGACGAAAAGAAAAAGCAGGCTGGCCGGGTTATTGAAAAACCGAGTCAAGACGTTAGGCATGGGCCTCCAGTTTCGTTTGCCGGAAACGGTAGTGAGTAGATCAAGTTTTCAGCGGCAGTGGAATGACGAAAGCGCATAGACTAGCGTTTTGGGTTGAGTCAGGCAATAGTCTTCGATTTTGGGTACTGGTGCAGGTTGAAAACATGTGCTCACGCAAAGGCGCAAAGACGCAAAGTTAAGGAAAAAACGTTTCGAGTTCATTGTATTTCTCTTGGCGCCTTTGCGCCTTTGCGTGAGGTCCCCAGCAAACTGAACCACTACCCGATTTTGAAATGGTAAGTAGGCCTACGATAACTCGTTAGTGTGAAAAGTAGCGACATCCTGTATTCTCCGATTTCATTTGCGCGAGCTGGTCGTTAAACGTCGCCGATTTCTGGAGGAGAGAATGGCCCATAAGCCAGAACTGATTCATTGCTACTGGAGACGCGCACTGCTGGTGACTCTGATACTAGCCGTGCTGGGTCCAATTGCGCCTGCGTCGCAACTCGACAAGGTCAAACTATCAGTTGACGTGTCCAAAACGGGCCCGAAGATCGATCGCAACCTCTTTGGACAGTTCGCCGAACATCTCGGTTACGGCGTGTACGAAGGCATCTGGGTTGGTCCGGATTCCAAGATCCCGAATACGCGTGGCATCCGCAATGATGTTGTCGACGCGCTTAAAGCGATAAGAGTTCCAAACGTTCGCTGGCCAGGCGGATGCTTCGCCGACGAATACCACTGGCGCAAAGGCATTGGTTCACAGCGAGTGGTGACGCTCAATCCAAACTGGGGCGGGGTGATCGAGCCAAACACTTTCGGGACACATGAGTTCATGGACTTTCTCGAGCGGATTGGGGCGGAAGCGTTCCTGTCAGTCAATGTAGGCTCGGGCACGCCACAGGAAGCGGCCGAATGGTTTGAATACCTGACCACTCCGCAGGCGACGACGCTGAGCAAGGAGCGCGCTGCCAACGGCCACCCGGCTCCCTACAAGATCGCTTATCTCGGCATCGGTAACGAAAGCTGGGATTGTGGCGGCAACATGACAGCCGA
>DASTOZ010000854.1:0-7419 GCA_035762365.1 Pyrinomonadaceae bacterium
CAGTACGTCGTCGTTTATACCCATAAATTATTCGCGCAAACAATACCCGGAAAGTCCCATCGTGCGTAACCCCACGAAACTTTTCATGATGCGTACTCAGTCTGTACTTACATCGGGACTAACGTACAACTACAGAACGCATGGTTCCTGAATAGGTGAGTTCAACGAGATTTCGGGCTATGATACCCAAGCTAAATCGCCTCAATAAGCATTCACGCCCCGCGGATGGTTGGCATGCAGCATGCTGACAAGGCTGGTAAATTCCCCCAGGCGAATCGACGTCGATGGCTGCCAGGAGCAAAGACTATTACGAAGTGCTGGGCCTTAAACGCGGCGCAGCCGACGACGAGATCAAGAAGGCCTATCGAAAACTCGCGCGCAAGTTTCACCCTGATCTGAATCCGGGCGACAAGTCTGCCGAAGAGCAGTTCAAGCTGTTGCAGCAGGCTTACGACGTACTTTCAAACCCGGAAGATCGAAAGCTCTACGACCAGTACGGCGACAACTGGCGCGCAGTCAAAGCCGGAGCCGGCGCACCACCTCCGGGATGGGAAGGCGGAGCACCTCCCGGCTGGGAAGCAGGACGAGGTGCACGACGATCGGCGGGCAATGCGGGCGCACCCGGATTCGACTTCGGCGATTTCGAGTTCGGCGGTTTTCGCGGATCCGGCACGGGCGGCGCCGGCGGTTTCGACATCTTCGAGGAGCTTTTCGGCGGCGCCGGCAGAGGCGGTGCTCGACGCAGTGGTCGAGGTCGCGACGTCGAAGCCGAACTCGAGTTGTCGCTTGAAGACGCCCATCGCGGCGGACGCCACACGATCCAGATGCAGACTGCACAGCTTTGTCCAACCTGCAACGGCACGGGCGAGGTAGATGGCCGGCTTTGCGACACGTGCGGCGGAAACGGAGAAGTGCTGCGACCGAAAACTATTGAAGTGAACATCCCAGCCGGCGTGCGCGATGGTTCAACCGTCCGGCTCGCAGGACAGGGCGGCGCGGGCAGCAATGGTAGCGAGTCCGGCGATCTTTACCTGCGCATTCGTTTGCGTCCGCACCCGACGTTCACTGTTAAAGGCGACGATCTCGAAGTCGATTTGCCGATTGCACCGTGGGAAGCAGTGCTCGGGGCAAAAGTGGATGTGCCGACAATCGACGGCAGAGTTGAAGTAACTATTCCACGTGGCGCAAAGAGCGGACAACGCTTGCGTCTGCGCGGACAAGGCTTGAACAAACGAAAGGGTGGCAGAGGCGACGAATACGCGCGTTTGAGGATCGTGGTGCCGTCAGACGTCAGTCCGGAAGAACGTCAGGCGTATGAAGAGTTGAAGCGCGTATCGCGGTTCGAGCCACGCAAATCATGATGTGGGCCAACGATATCGACCTGGATGAACCTTTGAGTTGCACTGTGGTGGCTGAGACGATTGGCGCGAGACGTTCACTCGTCGTACGTCTGGCCCAGCAGGGACTGATTGAGAGCGTTGAGGGTGGAGAAGACGAACCGCTGGTGCCCCGTCGCGTGGTGGTCCAGCTTCGGCGCATGCAACGACTCCGGCGCGATCTGGGTGTGAACTTCGCGGGCGCGGCGGTGATCCTCGATCTAGTCGGACGGATCGAACAGTTGAATCGTGAGCTTGTTGCAATGCAGCGGCGAGTAGAAGGAGGAGAGTGATGCGGGTCGGAATAGGGTTGAGTTTGGTAATTGTGATTGCTCTATTTGGTGGTTGCAATCGCCGCCAGCCACAACAGAGCGGTGACGGCGGCTATCGGTTGACCTCTGCTCCGGATTCAGGCACCGGCGGGAACCCGAACAACGCGACGGCCACAACGATGCCCGTTGCGTCGTATGCCGACGTTGTCACGAAGTCGGCGCCGGCGGTGGTGACGATTCATTCGTCGATGCGCGTGCGCCAGCCGCAGCAGTTTCCGTTCATGGACGATCCGTTCTTCCGTCAGTTCTTTGGCGATCGCGGCGGTTCGCAACCCCCAGTTGAACGACAACGGCTGGGCCTTGGTTCAGGCGTGATTATCGACTCGAATGGTTATGTGCTGACGAACCATCACGTGATCGACGGCGCGGAACAGATCAGAGTCGATTTGAGCGATGGACGTTCGCTCGAGGCGAAACTTGTCGGTTCCGATCCGCCGAGCGATCTTGCGGTGTTGAAGATCGATGCGAGTAACTTGCCGATACTCGTCCTCGGTGATTCAGACAAGACGCGAGTTGGCGACGTCGTGTTGGCGCTGGGAAATCCGTTGGGAGTGGGCCAGACCGTGACGATGGGAATCATCAGTGCGAAGGGGCGGCAGACGGGCTTGAGCAATGGATCGTTTGAAGATTTCCTGCAGACTGATGCGCCGATCAATCAAGGCAACTCGGGTGGCGCGCTCGTCAGTACGAACGCGGAGCTGATTGGGATCAACTCGCAGATACTTTCGCCGTCAGGTGGGAGCATCGGGCTCGGGTTTGCTATTCCGTCGAATATGGCGCGCACCGTTGTCGAGCAGTTGATCAACTCGGGCAGAGTGAGGCGCGGCCAGCTTGGGGTCACGGTGTTGAAGATACCGTCTGAGCCGGCGACGGAGTTGGGTGTGACGCAGGGACCGGGGGTGCTTGTTTACCAGGTGCAACCGGGGAGTGCTGCCGAACGCGCTGGGCTTCGCCGGGGCGACATCATTACGGCGTTGAATGGAGAAGCTGTTACCGACTCGAACACGTTTCGCAACAAGATCGCGAGCACGCCGCCGGGAAGTGAAGTGACGTTGACGATTAAACGCGGTGGGAGTGAGCAACAGGTTCGGGCCACTCTCGGCGAGTTCACGCCGCAACCCGATCGCTCGCGCGAGGACTAGCCTGAAACTAACAAGCTAGTGAAAACAGATCGAGTGTTCCGTTCAAACGCAGCGTAATCTCAGATAACGCTTTCTGGTCGCCCTGTTCGATGGCGGCGGCGATTGGGCCCTCGTAGTGGAGTATGTTGAAAGCCTTAATCAACGGCGCCATCTCAGCGAGCTGCTCCGCCGACAGACCGTAGCCGTCAAGAAACGCGTGCTTCTCGTCGATCGAGAGATCGTGCAGCGCGATCGATAGTTCCCACTGCGGCGCTATTGCCGACATACACTCTTCCCAATCGATAATCGCCGTTATCTCTCCATCGTCGTCGACTATCACATTCTTTAAACGCAAGTCGCTGTGGTTTAGCGACGCTTTGACGCCGGTGGTCCTGGAAGCGTCGATTATGGCCGAGAGCTTGTTCAGTTCTCCTTCCGGCAGGATCCGGTGCGTCGCGAAGAACTCGAGGCGTTGCGCGATCCGGTATTCCTGATCGAGATATTCGCTCCACGTTTGGATCTTCGGACTATCAGGGTTCCAATCGAAGTTCGAGCCAAAGCCGCTGGTTTCGATCGAGTTGATGATCGCGGCAAACCGGCCGATCTCGCGAACGATCCGCTTTCGTTTCGCATGGTAAGTGGCCTCGGCGCCCGTGACGCGCCGCGTGATCATGTAAGGCTCGGCAGCGACGTCGTTACCGACGGCGAGAATATCGGGACTCGGAACGCCCGCCTTTCGTGCCTGCTGCGCCGCCCACCACTCTTTTCTGAACGCGCCGATGCGCGCGGCATCAGGACTGATGCGGACCACGAACTGTCCGTCGAGGTGATTGATAGCGAAGACGTAGTTGGTGAGTCCCGACGAGCGGTAGACGATTCTTGTCGCCGGCGTTCCGAAATAACGTCGCACGATCGTGCTCGCGAGTCGCCGGTATTTGCGAATGCTTCCCGCCTGATCTGACTTCTCAGGCATGCGTTGCACCTACGGCGAATTCCGCGGCCCGAAAAAGCAGGCTGCCGAGCTCGTCCGAATCCCTCAACCGGACCGTGTCTATCAGCCCGCGAAACTTCAGGTCCTGGTTGCCGACGATCAGCGCCAGGCCAACGCCGTTGAGAAAATTGTCGAGCTCGGTATCGCCTGCGCCGAGACACTGTCGCAAATCACAGTTCAATAGCTTCGCCATCGTCTGTGCGCCTAACAATTTGTCGACGCCTTTGTGCGTGATGAAGTTGCTGCGTTTGGTGTGCTGATACGCCATCAGTTGATCTTCAGGTACGTCGACGAGCAGAAAGATCATGCAAATCTCTTCCGCGACCATCTGTTCCTGCAGTTTGGGAAACTCGACTGCCGTGACTGCCGACGCGCTCGAGTACTTCTCCTTCACGGCAATGATGTTTTCAGGAACTGGCGTCCAGATCGCTTCGCCGATACGCCAGTCGCGCGGGTAATAAAAGACGAGGACGTTCTTGATTCCGCCGTCGAGCAGGCCTTGCACGCCTTTCAGAGCTTCGCGGATCTCGTCTGCGGTTAAAGGGAATGCGGCTGCTTCTTCAAAGACGAGTTCGGCTTCGGGAGTCTGCTTAATGAATCCCATCAAGCTGCCGTTCAGCGTGACCGTGGGAATCGGCGCGTTTGAGAGTTTGTACCAGTCTTGCCCGAACGTTCGTATGACCGACAAGGGAAAGCGCAGCGAATTCAGAATCAGCGGGCGACCGCTCTCGTAGTGACGCATCAGTCCGAACTCCACTGCCTTCGGAATGATGGTTCTCCCTTGAAACTCGTGAACCGCGGTGCCGTCGAGATCGGTAACGACCGCGCCCGAAGTTGCGAACGTTGATTGATGAATAAACTCCTGGAGCTTCGTTTCTACTTCCGCACTTAAACTCATGCGCGGACTATATGACCCAAGTGTTACGGAAATGCGCTTTGGGGTTCACTTTGAAAGAATTGACAGAATTGTGATATGGATCGCGGCCATGGACGTATCCGATATCAAACGCCTCTTTGATTACACTGAGTGGGCCAACGATCTGGCGATGACCGCCGCGGCCGCACTGCCTGACGAGAGTCTGCGCTGCGATTTCAGCATCAGTCATAAATCGATTTTCGGAACGCTGCTGCACATGGCTGGTGCTGAATGGATCTGGTTGGAACGATGGCACGGACGTTCGCCGGCGAAAGCTGAAGCGTGGTCGATGTGGACAACAGAATCGTGCGCTGATCTGGCGGAGCTGAAAAAACGTTGGGCGCACGTCATTCAACGACGCGCGGACTTTGTGGCCGGACTGGATGAATCAAAGCTCGCAGTGGATCTGCATTTCAAGCTGCTGAGCGGCGACCCGAGTTCGATGCGGTTGGCCGATCAGATGCATCACGTTGCGAATCACGCGACGTTACATCGCGGGCAGGTTGTCGGGATGATTCGTCAGCTCGGTGTGGATCCACCATCGACCGATCTCCTCTTTTACTTGCGCCGGGAAGTCTCACCGAAATAATCCGCGGCAGGTTTGGTGAAATTCGTGGCAGAATGTCGATTCCGCCGCCCGTCGTTCGACTAACCTTCGAGGAACCTGGTGTTGACATTCGGCGTATCGTTTTCAAAACACAGATTTTCACGCCTTTTACCAAACTGAGGAGCGTATGAAATTCGCGAAGCTCATCTTGAAGAACGTGCTGCGTAACAAGCGGCGGACGCTGCTCACTGTGTCGAGCCTGGTGGTTTCGCTGTTCCTGATCATCAGCCTTGCAACGATTCTTACTGAATTCGAGCGCGGCAGTCAGGAGAGTAACCCTTCACGCTTGATGAGTCGCCACTCCGTATCGCTGGCGTTTCTGTTGCCGATGGCCGACCTCCAGCGCATCCAGTCGGTGCGGGGAGTGAAAGCCGTGATGCCGTTCACCTGGTTCGGCGGCATCTACAAGGACGAGAAAAACTTCTTCGCCAACTTCGCTGCCGACGCAACGAAGCTACGGGAGATCTATCCCGAGCTGAAGATGTCAGATGCTGAGTGGCAGGCGTTTGCGGCTGACCGGCAGGGAGCGATTGTGGGGAAGAAGCTGCAAATACTGTACGGCTTCACGCCCGGGCAGCGAATCACGTTGAAGAGCCCGATCTACAACGAGGACGTGGAATTTATCATTCGCGGCATTTGCACCGGGGGCGACGAAAAGACGCTCTTCTTTCATCATGAGTACCTGGACGAACTGGTGAAGGCGGCCGGCGCCGAATGGGCCATGGACAAGTCAGGGCTGTTTGCGATTCTTGCTAATTCACCGGAAGACGTGCCGCGCATCGGTCAGGAAGTCGACGCGATGTTTGTGAACACTGACGCGCCGACGAAAACCGAAAGCGAGCGAGAGTTTGCAGCCAGCTTTGAAGCGATGACGGGCGGCGTGAAACAATTCCTGTACGCCATCATGGCGGCAATCACGTTCTCATTGCTATTGGTGATGGGCAACACGATGGCGATGACCGTGCGTGAACGGACGAAGGAAGTCGGCACGCTGAAGGCGATTGGCTTCCAGCGTCATACGATTGCGGGGTTGTTCCTCGGCGAGTCGATACTACTCGCCGTAGTCGGCGCGGCGATCGGAATCGCCGGGGCAGTGCTGCTCTATCGCTCCGTCGACATGAGTCTCTACATACCGAATCTTGTTTCGTTCATTCCGCAGACGCAGACGTTGGTCGGCGCTTTCGTGTTGTCGATCCTAGTCGGCGTCGTCAGCGTAGTCTATTCAACTTACCGGGTCACTGGTCTAACAATAGCCGAGGCCCTGCGGAGCACTGAATAATGGCCCTACCCCTCAAGTACAACCTGCGAAATCTGGTCGTGCGCAAAGGCAGCACGCTCGCGACGGCGTTCACGATTGGCCTGACGGTCGCTGTTTTCCTGATGGTGATGGCGTTGGCCCGCGGCATTGACATGACGTTGTCGAGCAGTGGCGAGCCGCTGAACGTGATCGTGGTGCGCGAGGGCAGCACGGCCGAGTTGAACAGCTCGGTCTCGCGTCAGCAATTCAACGATCTCAAGTATCTCGACGGCGTCGTTCGCGAGGGCGATCAGCCGCTTGCCACGGGCGAGATCATCACGCTGATTTACAAACCGCGAAAAGGAATGAGCCAGGGATCGAACGTGCAGGTCAGAGGTGTTGGGCCAATGTCGTTCAAACTGCATTCCGGTTTTCAGGTCGCATCCGGAAGAACATTTCAACCGGGACTGATGGAAGCAGTGGTTTCGAAAAGAATCAACGAACGATTTCAGGGGCTGGACGTCGGCGACAAGTTCCGCATCCAGACGACGGATTACACAGTCGTCGGCCTGTTTGAGTCTGGAGGCAAGGCGTTCGAGTCGGAGATCTGGGTCGACGTAAACTCGCTTGCGACGACTACCAAACGCGGCGAAACGTTCTCCTCGGCCGTGTTACGCGTTAACGATGCGAACGCGCTTGCTGCGGTGTCGAAGCGGATCACCGACGATCCGAAGCTGCACTTGAAAGCGCTGTCCGAACGCCAGTTCTACGAAGATCAGCAGGGCATCGCTTCGGGGTTGTTGAAAGGGCTCGCGTGGTTCATTTTCTTCATCATGGCC
>DASTOZ010000855.1:0-5129 GCA_035762365.1 Pyrinomonadaceae bacterium
TTCAAAGAACAAAGCACCAAAAAAATGCATCCGAACACCCTTCGTGAAAAGCTCTACGGTGTGATCGCGTTTCCCGTGACGCCGTTCAAGGACAATCTCGCGCTGGATCTTCCCGGACTGCATCACAACCTCACGAAACTCCTCGAACACCCGATCTCGGCAGTCGTAGCCGCGGGCGGCACGGGTGAGATGTATTCACTCACGCCGGCGGAATACTCGCGCGTCATCGAACTGACTACCCATGCCATCGAAGATCGTATTCCGGTTATTGCCGGTGTCGGGTTTGGTCAGCGACTCGCGATCGAGATGGCCCAGGCGGCAGAGAAGGCAGGCGCCGACGGGATTCTCGCGTTTCCGCCTTACTACCCGCACGCTGAACAAGATGGACTGTTCGAATACTACCGGTCGATCGGCGCCGCGACGTCGCTCGGGATGGTGATCTACAGTCGCGATTGGGCCACGTTCACGCCGCAGATGGTCGAACAATTGACTTCGATACCGACGCTCGTCGCGTTGAAAGACGGACACGGCGACATTCGACGTTTGCAGTCGATCATGCATCGCGTTGGCGAACGATTGCAGTGGATCGGCGGAGCGGGCGACGACATGGTCGCCGCTTATTACAGCATCGGCGTCCGCACGTTTTCGTCGAGCATTGCCACCGTCGCGCCGCGTCTCTCGTTGAAGCTGCACGAACTCGGCGAGGCCGGCGACAACGAAGCGCTCATCGACTTGCTCCATCAATGTGTCGTGCCGCTGTTTGCGATTCGCGCGCGACGCAAGGGTTACGAAGTGTCGACGATGAAAGCGATGATGGAGATGATCGGTCTGAACGCTGGTCCAGTCCGGCCGCCTCTCGTGAACGTTACACCCGAAGAAGAAGACGAGCTCCGCACAATCCTGTCCACGTGGGAAAAGTTTCTGTGAAGCTACTGGCGCTGTGTGTCTCCGCGTTCTTGTTGTTGTTGCCGGTTCAGAAGAACGCGTATCGCGATCTGAACAAAAACGGACGCATGGATGTTTACGAGAATCCGCGCGCGCCCGTCGATGGGCGCGTCGAGGATCTGCTCTCGCAGATGACGCTCGAAGAGAAGACCTGCCAAACCGCCACGCTATACGGCTACAACCGTGTTCTCCACGACGAACTGCCGACTGCCAACTGGAAAAACGAAATCTGGAAAGACGGCATCGCCAACATCGACGAGCACCTCAACGGGTGGGCACAGGGCGCGAACAGCATTTACGCGACAGACATCGAAAAGCACGTCTGGGCCATGAACGAAGTGCAGCGCTTCTTCGTCGAGCAAACGCGGCTCGGCATTCCCGTCGATTTCACGAACGAAGGTCTGCGTGGCGTCGCTTTCACGAAAGCCACCGGTTTCCCGTCGCAGTTAGGCCTGGGCCACACCTGGGATCCGGAGTTGGTCCGCGACGTTGGACGCATCACGGCGCGTGAAGCGCGCGCGCTTGGTTACACAAACATCTATGCGCCGACGCTCGACGTCACGCGCGATCAGCGTTGGGGACGAGTGGAAGATACGTACGGCGAAGATCCGTTTCTCGCTTCGCGTCTGGGCGTCGAGATGGTGAAGGGGTTGCAGGAGAATTACACTGTCGCCTCGACAGCAAAACATTTCGCCGTTTACAGC
The DNA here is from genome assembly GCA_035762365.1 of Pyrinomonadaceae bacterium. Classification (GTDB taxonomy): domain Bacteria; phylum Acidobacteriota; class Blastocatellia; order Pyrinomonadales; family Pyrinomonadaceae; genus PSRF01. The sequence goes on from DASTOZ010000855.1 coordinate 1,650, forward strand.
GCTTCTAAGGGCGCGCGGGAGGGACAGGCGCGCACGGATCCGCAAACTTCCCCGCGTGAGGTCGAGAACATTTTTCTGCCGCCATTTGCGGCGGCGATCAAGGAAGCGGGCCTTCTCGGCGTGATGAGTTCGTACAACGATTTTGACGGCGTGCCGATCACCGGTAGCAAGTACTGGTTGACGGATCGTTTGCGAAAGGACTTCGGATTCAAGGGCTACGTCGTGTCGGACAGCGCCGCCGTCGAGTATCTCTACAACAAGCACGCGGTTGCTGCCGACATGAAAGAGGCGGTTCAGCAATCGATTGAGGCGGGACTGAATGTGAAGACAAACTTCACGCGCCCTGAAGACTTTATCCTGCCGTTGCGCGAGCTGGTGCGCGAAGGAAAGGTGTCGATGAAGACGCTCGACGATCGCGTGAGGGACGTGTTGCGCGTGAAGTTTCTGACGGGCCTGTTTGACCGGCCTTATGTTGATGACTCGAAGCAATCTGTCGCTCTCGTGAATTCCGCTGCGCATCAGCAGGTTGCGCTGCGAGCTGCGCGCGAGAGTATTGTGCTGCTAAAGAACGAGCGTGATGTGCTGCCGTTAAGCAAGCAGATCAAGTCGATAGCTGTGGTTGGGCCAAACGCGGACGATCCGAGTCTTGCGCGTTATCGCTACGGGCCGTCGGCAGTGGAGAGCATTACCGTTTTGCAGGGAATCAAGAATCTCCTTGGTGCAGGCGTGCAGGTCAATTATGCGAAGGGTTGTGAAGTGGTTGACGAACGGTGGCCGGAGTCTGAGGTGCTGCCTGAACCGCTGACGGCGGCTGAGCAAGCCGGCATCGACGAGGCGGTCGAGGCGGCGAAACGTTCGGAAGTGGCAGTCGTTGTGCTCGGAGACTCGCGGCGCACGGTCGGCGAGAGTTTGAGTCGCACGAGTCTCGATCTTCCGGGTCGTCAGTTGCAGTTGGTCCAGGCTGTTCACGCGGTCGGCAAACCGGTTATCGTTGTGTTGCTGAATGGGCGGCCGTTGAGTATCAACTGGGTGAACAAGTACGTGCCTGCGATCGTCGAGGGTTGGTTCCCGGGCGCTCAAGGAGGCACGGCGATCGCGGAGGTTCTATTCGGCGACTACAACCCAAGCGGCAAACTGACCGTCACCTTTCCCAGGACAGCGGGCCAGATCCCCTTCAACTTCCCGACGAAGCCAAACGCTCAGTGGGAAGGCGAGAAGTCGCGCGTCAACGGCGCGCTTTATTACTTCGGTCACGGTCTCAGCTATACGACGTACGCCTACAGCAACCTCAAAATCACGCCTCTGAAACAAACCTCGATAGGCAATGTCACTGTCACTCTCGACGTGACGAACACCGGCTCGCGCGCAGGCGCCGAGGTGGTCCAACTCTACGTCCGCGATCTCGTCAGCAGCGTGACCACCTACGAAAAGAACCTGCGCGGCTTCACGCGCCTCACCCTCGCGCCTAAGGAAAAACGCACCGTCACCTTCGTGTTAAAACCCTCTGACCTCTCCCTCTGGGACCGCAACATGCGCTTCACCCTCGAACCCGGCGCCTTCCGCGTCATGCTGGGCTCATCATCCGAAGACATCCGTGTAAAAGCTGACTTCGAGATCACAAATTAAACAGGAAATTCTTGACACTCCGAACGAGTCCGCATACACTCCGTTACCGTTAACAACCCAAGAAAACGCTCCAAAACTAATTCCAGTCAGGAGAATCCACGAGATGAACAGGCGAAACTATCTGACCCGGATGGGCGCCGCCGCAGGAACTCTCGCGACTAGCTCGAAGCTCGATCTCGCGGGTGCGCAGCAGGCGCGACCCGCTGATGCAGGCGCCCCGACTACGTCGACCGTCGAGGACCGCACGCGTCGTATGAAGTGGTGGCACGAAGCGAAGTTTGGCATGTTCATCCACTGGGGCCTCTACAGCACGTTGGGCCGTCACGAGTGGGTGATGGAGAACGAAGGCATTCCCGCCGCCGAGTACGAAGCACTCGCCGCCAACTTCAAACCGAAACCGAATTGCGCCCGCGCGTGGGCCCAACTCGCGAAACGCACCGGCATGAAGTATATGGTGATGACGACCAAGCACCACGAAGGCTTCTGCAACTTCGATTCGAAACTCACCAACTACTGTGCGACGAAACGTGGTCCAGGTCGAGATCTGGTGAAGGAGTACGTCGAGGCGGCGCGCGCCGAGGGCCTGCGCGTCGGCTTCTACTATTCGCTGATGGACTGGCACCACCCCGACGGCGCGCGTTGCGCGAAAGACGAAGCGGCGCGGCGCCGGTTTGTCGACTACATTCACGGGCAGGTGCGCGAGTTGATGACCAACTACGGCACGATCGACATTCTGTGGTATGACGTGCCATGGCCGCTCGACGCGCAGGGTTGGGAGTCGGTGAAGATGAACACGATGGTGCGGAAGCTGCAACCCGACATCATCATCAACAATCGTTCGAAGATCCCGGAAGACTTCGACACGCCGGAGCAGCGCATCGAGGCGTCGGCGAACCGGCCCTGGGAGTCGTGCATGACGTTGAACGACAGTTGGGGCTATCACGTCTCAGATCGCAACTGGAAGACGCCGACCACGGTGATTCGCAACCTGATCACGTGCGCGCGCGACGGCGGAAACTACCTTTTGAACATTGGACCAACCGAGGACGGCTCGATTCCATTGCAGTCAGCGCAGGTGCTGACGACAGTAGGCGACTGGATGGCGAAGCATGGCGATACGATTCGTCTGTCGGATAACTGTCAGCCGCGTCGCGGGAATTACGTGTCGTACACGCGCAAGGGAAACACGTTGTATGCGCACGTTTATTACTGGCCGGGAGAGACGGTCGTAATCGCAAACTTCCTGAACAAGGTCAGCTCGGTGCGCATGCATGGCAGCAACGCTCCGGTGAAGTTTGTGCAGGATGATTTTCGCATTCGACTCACTGGCTTGCCGAAAAACGCCCCGGAGCTGGTGACGACGTTCGAGCTGGAATGCGACGGCGAGCCGCGACAAAATCATGAAGGCAGACGGGCGGAGAAGCCGCGCAATGTGACGGCGTAAATGATCGTCGACGCGCATCAACATTTCTGGCAGGTTGGACGTTTCGATTATCCGTGGATGACGCGCGATCTCGGGATACTGTATCGCGATTACCTGCCCGTCGCTCCGCAAAGCGGCGTCGATCAGATCGTCGTGGTCCAGGCGAGCAACAGTATTGCCGAGTCGCGATGGCTGTTGAGGCTGGCGGATGAGCACGAGTTTATTGCGGGGGTGGTTGGTTGGGTTGATCTTGCGAGCGCCGACGTCGACGATCAGTTGGCGGGGCTGACGAAGCATCCCAAATTCAAAGGCGTCAGGCATCTCGTCGAAAGCGAACCGGCCGACGATTGGTTGGTCCAACCGGCTGTAATCTCCGGACTGCAACGATTGCCGGCGCACGGATTGACTTACGACTTACTGGTCCATACGCG
>DASTOZ010000856.1:0-5668 GCA_035762365.1 Pyrinomonadaceae bacterium
TTTCCGATCTCCGGATCGGCCGGAAGAGCGGAGAAATAATGCGCGGGGTTTTCGAGAAGGAATGGAACACGGTAGCGCTGTTGAATCGTCGCACTGCGCGCGGCTACAAGTTCAACTGCCTCGACCGTGGCGGGCATAGGCAGAGGCACGCCGATCTCGAGTGTCGAGTTGTTGTCTCCCGGAATGGTCTGGAATCCCAGGTGCTCGCTGTGCCAGACGAATGGCCACTCCTTCTGAAAGGAGTCGAGCATGTTCAGGTACGCGTTGTTGAGACCGTGTGCAGAGCCGATCGAGAGTTCGACGCCGTGGGCCACAACCGGCAATCCGGCGCACGTGTCCTGCGCCGTCGCCAAACGCTCGGGAACCATTTCGATCTGAGTGGTGGTCCCAGTCGCTCGCTGCCGGCAGAGAGTCTCGGGAGTGATTTCGACAAAAGCTACTAAACCACTCTGGTACAGATCTGCCGGTAGCTCAGCGAAGTATGGGAAACCTACCCCTAAAGACTGAATAAGCTTCCGGTTTGGCCGAAGGCTGGCTTTATCTTGTGGTGACATCCATTGCAATAGCGCCTAAGTCTCCCAGTTGTTTGTCAACGGGATCGATAAGGAAACCGATATCGATGTAAGCAATTCGGCCGCAGCCTTCACAGCCTGCGCGACCCAGGACCTGCTTGACGAGTTTGTCAATCATGTCTGCGTTCTGTTTCCTCGGACTGTTCGGGTTAACAGAGACACTAACCCTGCTTACGTTCGATTTTCTTGTAGTTGCCATTGATGTTCTCCTTAGAAGCGAATGAGGGTGCTTGCTTGACTCGCGAAGATACGAAGCGCACTTCATTCGCGATTGGGTTGAGAAAGGTTACCAGCGGGGGAGCTGGATCCGGATATAACGCTAAGAGCGCGCGGCATATTATCAGATGACCGCGTGAAGTACTAGATCGAGTTGGTCCACTTCTGCGGGCGCGTCACCGCAGATGTTTGTTGAAGAACTCGAGGGTGCGCGTCCACGCCAGCTTGGCTGCCTCTTCGTCGTAACGCGGTGTCGTGTCGTTGTGGAATCCGTGCTGTTTCCCCTCGTACATGTGAACCTGGTAGACCTTGTTGTTGGCCTTAAGAGCGGCCTCGTATGCGGCGATGCCGTCGTTGATGCGTTGATCGTTGCCCGCGTATTGCAGCAACAGTGGCGCGGAGATCTTTGGCACATCGTCCACGGCTGCTTGCCGGCCATAGAACGCAACGCCTGCATTCAGATCCGCACCCAGCCGCACCGCCAGTTGGTTCACCATTCCGCCACCAAAACAAAATCCGACCGCGCCGAGTTTGTGCGTGGAATCGGAGCGCGCCTTGAGCCACTTGGCCGCTGCGACGAAATCTTCAGTCATCTTCTTGCCGTCGACTTTGCGAAATGCTTCGGCGCCTTTCTCGTCGGAGCCCGGGAAGCCGCCCACGGACGTCAACCCGTCGGGAGCGAAGGCGATGAAGTTTGCGACCGCGAGCCGTCGCGCGACGTCTTCGATGTAGGGATTGAGGCCGCGGTTCTCGTGAATGACGAGCACAGCCGGCAATTTCCCACTCTTTGCCGGTCGAGCCAGGTAGCCTTTGATCGAGCCGTTTCCTTCCGGCGACTGCACGGTTTCGTAACCCACCTTGATACGCTTGTCATCGGCGGGCACCTGCTGCGCCCACGCGTAGTTTGGTCTGAGACTCTCGAAAATCGCCGCGACGGTCAGGCCGCCGACCGCGAACTTAGCGGCGCCGTCCAGAAAGATGCGGCGACTGATATCGCCATGCTGGTATTCGTGAAAGAGATCCAACAATTCTTGTGGGTAATCACTTGCGTCTTTGCGTTCCATTCTTTGTCCTCGTAACTGTGGGTTGATGCGACTTGATATCACGAGCAGAGCCATCGTGACCATCATTAATCGTCGAACGCATGGCTCAACACTCTCCGCCATGAGGGTTTGACTGTGACGACTACGACGTTGAACCCCGCCACTTGGCATTGACTCTCGCTGCTTGCGCAAATGGGCCAAACTGCGACGGTCACTCTTCCGTTCTGGCCCCGGACACTGCCGCCGAAGCCGCTGCGATCTTCCGGATCGGTGTACACCGCATAGGTCTCGCCAAACTTCAGGAACTCGCTCTCTGGCAAGGCGGGATCTCCCTGGGGGTATATGTCTGTCCGTTCCCAGCCCCGCTCCACAAGCCATCGATCGAGATAGCTCATCCCCTCGCCGGCGTTCTGCCATCCAACCACGTCGGTGTACGCGGTCCCGTCGCGCCGCAGCAAATAGTCGACGCCCGGATCGTCTGTATACGACAGAGTCGCACGCTGGCTATGATTCCAGATGTCGTTATGATGAGAAGGTATTGGTATGTAGAGCTCGTGGTAAGAAGACGCGGAGCACCACCAAACCGCCGAGAGCGGCAGCACAAAAGCAAGGGCCACGAGAAAAGGTTTGCGCTTGTAAAACTTCACAAAGATCGACGGTTGAAAACCACGACGGGTTAGGTGCGAGATTCTACACGCAGCGCGGCAACGGTGGAAAGACTGTTCGCCGGACAAACCGAATGTACACGACGACGCGTATAATCCCCGGGTTGCTCGTCATGTTGCGTTGCCAACTTAGAACGGCTTGCTTTGTTATCTGCCTCGGATTTTTGTCCGCCACATCGACTTACGCTCAGCTTCCGTTTTACACGGACGATGCCGATACAACGCCGAAGGGAAAGTTTCATTTCGAGTTCTCTAACGAACACGATTGGCTCCAGAGAGCCGCGCTTCCCGGAACGAGACAGAATACCGTTGTTTTCACACTGAACTATGGTCTCACCGATCGCATCGAGCTTGGCGTCAATGCTCCATTCATCAAGATTTACAACGATCGGACCTCAAGACTCGGAGACCTGAGCGGAATTGGCGATACACAGTTTGGCGTAAAGGTCAGACTGTTCGAGGAACGCGAAGGTTCCAAACTGCCCGCGGCGACCGTCGTCTTTTACGTCGAAGCACCTACTGGAAGCACACGCAAGCAGCTCGGCTCGGGACTCGCAGACTATGGGCTGTACGGAGTCCTGCAGAAATCGTTCACGAAGCGAACGACGGGGCGATTGAACGGCGGGATTCTCTTCGCCGGAAATGAGTCGACTGGTCTTATTGGGATCACCGGAACGCGCGGGCAAGTGTTTACGGGGAATGGATCTCTCACGCGTAACTTCACGCCGCGTCTCAGACTCGGCGCCGAGTTGTTTGGCGCAGTTACTAAGAACTTCAATTTGAGGCGTGGACAGTTGATGGGCCAGGTCGGCGGCGGGTATTTGCTTACTGACAAGTTCGAGCTCACGTTTGGAATGGTTGGTGGGCGGTTTCCTGCCAGCCCTCGCGGCGGCGTTCTAGTTGGGTTCGCCTATGATTTTAAGTGAGCTCTCACGACGATGACCTCGATTGCGACGAACATCAGCGTCACGAGAATCGGGACGATAAAGTTCACTCTTTCGAATGCGTGGTCGTACCAGCTACGCGTGCCAGGTACCGCCGCCTCACCGTCAGATGGCCTTCGCTCGCTAGTGCTTTCTACCATCGCGTCGAGCTCTTCGATGGTGACCGGTGGGAGAAACGCTTCGCGAATGTTCCAGAACACGCACATCGCCAGCACAAATACATCGAACGCGATCAGCAGCGCCCAGTAACTTGAATTCCACGACTCGAACAACGACCAAAGAACGGGTAAAACCAGCAGCCCCGCGATGACGTACGTGCGTCCACGTGTCTCGATGCTGGCGAGCTTGGCGTGTTTTGTAAGCGCGCTCATTGCCTGTGCGAGGCTCGATTGGGCCGATGTGACTCGCGTCCGCAGAGTTTCCATTGCCGGCTTGTCGAGTTGCACGATGCTCTCGGCTTCGCAATAAATACAACGCACAACAACATCATCCGGCTGAACTGATAGTGGCGCGCCACACTGCCGGCAGTTCGGCGGCTCGCCGGGAGCCGAAGGCGGAACTGCTGCGAAGGCCACGCCAACATTTGCCGCACCACTCACAAGAACGTTTTTCATCGCGATCTTCCCGGCCAGCAGTTGCGCGGGAATGAGCACGAGCCAAACGACGAGCAACAGCCCCGGAAGTGCCTGGCCATTTACCAGTCGCAACAAAGCCGCGATAAGCAGGACCGCAAAACTTCCGCTCAGCAGCACAAACGGCGTGAGCGCCGCACAGATCAACCACCAACGCGGCACCTTGATGTGCGCCAGCCGCGTCCACTGCTCGGCCGCTTGACGTGTTGCTGAATCCAGGTCGCGCGTGAGGCGAAGCTCCTCACGGTAGACCTGAGGCATGTCATTGGTGGTCCCGCAAAAACGACAGACCAGCGAAGGAGCGTCGACGACTACCAGCGGCGCGGCACAGTTAACGCACTGGAGTGGCGCTAATCGTGGTCTCGTTTCTGAGGCGATGAAGGTGCTCCTACTTCATGCGGACGAACGGCATGTCGCGCATTCGTGATGCGCCGACGTGCATGCCGTTGACGTTGCCGTCTTTGTCGCGGGTGAACCAGACCACAGTTCCTTGAACAAAGAAGTGGTCCTTGTACAACGGCTGCAGCGGCAGATTTGTGACCGGACGCTGTTTGATGAATGCTTTGTCACCGTCGACGGCTAAAGTTAATGTCGCGCCAGCTTCTTCGCTAAACCAATCGCCCTTGAATGAGGCGAGTTCCGCGGGCGTCGGCGTCCACGCTTTTTCGGCAGCGAAGCGCGTGACCGTGCCGCCATCATTGACTTCGGCAGACATCGGCTGCCCTTCTTTATCAACCGTAAACGTCAACTGACCATTCCCACCGACAAACCTTCCGCCTCCCATCGGTGTAAGGGGCGCGCCTCTCCATCGCGAGACGCCATTCTCGATGAGGAATCGTGCCGGCATATGCGTCTTTTCATCACGCCAGACGCCCACAAACTTCTTTAGCTCGTCCTCTGGGACCTTCGCTGATTCGGGCTTGGGGTTTTCAGGAAATGGTCCAAAGATCTCGTCCGTAATGTTTGCTGCGATCTGTCCTGCACCTGGTGATGTGCCGTTACACATCACAGCAACAGAAACCTTGTTATCGGGATAACGCGACAGAAAAGTCTGATAACCGGCAGTCGCGCCACCATGCGAAACGTCCTTCAGTCCTTTGTACTTGGCGACTTCAAGTCCGAGTGCATACGCAATCTTCCGTCCGTCGTTCAGCACTCCCTGAGTTTCCAGTGCGTCGACGAGCGGAGCACCGAGCGATCGCGAATCGAGCATCGCATTCCATTTGATCCAATCGCCAACGGTCGTGAGCATGCCGCCGTTTCCATAAACATTCATGAAAGGCATGTTGAGTCGCCACGCGGCGTTGCCTTGACGTGAATATGCTTGAGCACGGCCGGGGACTATACGCGTGTAGTCGTCTCGCCACGAACTGTTCTTCATGCCGAGTGGTTTGAAGAGCCGCTCCTCGACGAAAGCCGGAAACTTCTGTTTAGAAACACGCTCGACGATGATAGCCGCGAGGTTATAGCCGCTGTTTGAATACGAGTATTCTGCGCCGGGCGTGAAGTCGAGGGCGCGCTGATGAGTGATAACGTCGAACGCGAGATCTTGATTGATCACTCGATCACCGCGACCGACTCCGGTGAGGCTCATCA
>DASTOZ010000857.1:0-4530 GCA_035762365.1 Pyrinomonadaceae bacterium
CGAGGGAATCGCCGAGTTGAATACTGTCTATCGCGGAATTCTCGCCGTCGGCAATCTGGAGATGGAAGAGAGCGTGCACAGCCAATTGGCGTATCTCTACGATCTTCAGAAGGATTGCGTGCAATCACTGCAACACGCAAAGGCAGCTCTCGCCCTCGGAAAGGAACTCAAATCGCGCTATGTCGGAAGGTACATCGGCAACGTCGGAGGCGCGTACGCCTGCCTCGGCGATATGACGGAGGCCATTTCGTACTACAACCAGGCATTGGAGGTTTCTGCCGATCCACGAAACCTCGATTCCAGGAATCTGGTTTCACTGCTGACTAACATTGCCGAAGCCAACGTCACCAACACTGCGGAAGCGTTGCCACTGTTGGAGAGAGCACTGACGCTTTCGCGGAGCATTACAAACCGGACCATGGAGATGCGCGTGCTTCTGGGACTCGGAGCACTGGACCAACAGAACGGCGACTACCCCAAGGCGCTTGAACGTACTACAGCCGCACTGAAAATCGCGCAACAAACAGGTGTCGCCGTGCCTGAAGGCAACGCCTGGATTCAAATGGGGACCATCCACTTCTCAACGTCCGACACGGTTCGCGCGATGGACGCTTACCAACACGCGCTGGCGATTGGCGAGCGGACCAATACGCCTTCAGTTATCTGGCAAGCCCTGGCCGGCCTGGCGGCAGTTTATGAACAGCAAGGCAAGGTCGAACAGGCCGAAAAGCATTATCGCCAGGCAATCGAAGCGATCGAAGACGTGAGAAGGCGAATCGGGATTTCTGAAGATCGGGCCAGCTTCTTTGCCGACAAGGTAAGAATCTACGAACGGCTTATCAACTTGCTCATCACGTCAAAAGGGAAAGCAAATGGCAAACAACCAACTGCTGCTGCCGAAGCTTTTCATTACGTCGAACGCGCTCGCGCTCGAGCATTTCTGGACCTCCTGGCTGAGGCGAGAGTCGACGTCGCACAAATCGCGGCTCCCGATTTAACGAAACGCCGCCAGGAGTTGCAGCAGCGCATCTCGCAATTGACCACCCAATTGATCGATGAGCGTTCACTGGAAACAAACAAGCAAGATAAGGCAAAGATCGCGCAAGCGGAAAAAGGGTTGAACGAAGCCGACATTGAACTGGCAGACTGGTTGCGAGAATTGCGCCGGCGCGACCCACGTTATGCGGCGTTGAAATATCCCGAACCGATCACGCTCGCCGCCGTGCAACGTCTGCTTGACGATCAAACAATCCTGCTGAGCTATTCGCTCGCGGAACCACAATCGTTTCTAGTTGCCGTCACCCGAAACGACGTTCAAGTAAAACGCTTACCGTCAGAGACGGCGCTGCGCGAGAGCGTCCACAAGTTGTTGGCGGCGATTACTGACAAGAACAACCCCGCCCCGGACGAATACCGTCGCCAGGCCATTCGCTTGTCACAACAGTTACTACAACCGGCAAGCACAATGTTCACGGGCAAGACGGGATTAGTGATCGTCGCAGATGGAGCGTTGATGCGATTGCCGTTTGAGGCTTTGTTTCTGCCGGGCACGCCGGCGCAAGGCGATTTGCGAAAGCTGCCTTACCTGGTCAGACGTTTTGCTATCAGTTATTCGCCGTCCGCCAGCGTCTGGGCGGAGTTGCTGAACGAGCAACGCGCGTCGCCACCCAAAGGATTCATCGCGTTTGGCGATCCGGTCTATGAACAACGTACGGACGGTGCAATCGCGTCCGCATTACGCGGTGGAGGTCCAGCGAGAGTCAACCTGCAACCTTTGCCGTACAGTCGTGACGAGATCAGCGGTATTGCCAAACTGTTTGCTGACGACGACCGCGCGGTGTTTTTCGCTGAAGACGCAAGCGAAGAAAACGTCAAAGCCCCGGAAGCATTGAGCCACTATCGGATGGTCCACTTCTCAACCCACGGTTATGTTAATGAAGCAAGGCCTCGCTTTTCTGGTCTGCTGCTCTCATCGCCGCGAAACATCAAACAGCAGGCACCGAACAATCAATCACCCGAAGATGGACTGCTGTCGGCTTACGAGATTTTCAACTTGAAATTAAACGCCGATCTCGTCGTGCTCTCGGCCTGCGAGACCGGACTAGGCAAAGAAGTGAAGGGCGAGGGTTTGATGAGTTTGATGCGGGCGTTCATGTACGCTGGTGCGACATCGGTGGTGGTCAGCTTGTGGAACGTCAACGACGAAAGTGCGGCTGATCTGATGATTCGCTTTTACCGGCATCTGAGGACCGGAATGAGCAAGCGTGAGGCCCTGCGGCAAGCCCAGCTAGAGACGATCCGCGACAACGGGTTCCCGTTTTACTGGGCCCCCTTCGTTCTGATCGGCAAGTCGTAACGGTCGTTAACGATCGCCGTTAACGATTGCCGTTAACGATTGCCGTTAACGATTGATAGTCACCGAGATCCCATACTCACCCAGTTGCTTTTTGTCTTTTCCACCGAATAGTCGCAATCGATATTTACCGGCGGTCAATGTCGACCGATTGAAGCGCAAGCTCAAGGCGCCGACATTTCCGGTTGGTCGCAGGCCGGAAGCCTGCAACACGATCCGTCCCTCCTGGTTGGTCAACTCAACCGCATATTCCGTGAATTCGTAAGGCTTGTTGATGAGCAACCGCAGTCTAGCTGACTTTGTCGCACCCGTGAGACGCAGTTGTGCGTCCTCTGCCGCCCCGCGTTCGGATGAGAGCCGTACGAGATAGGCGGGTATCTCTTCACGATATGGTTGAAGCGCGGCGAGTTGGTCGTGGAGCTGATCGCGTTCGGCTTCGGCGGCCAGGCGCTGGTCGCGTTCCTGTTGGAGCTGGTTGTTGCTGTTTCGTTCGAACTCAGCAAGTCGTCGTTCGAGGTTGCGTTGTTTTTCCTCTAACTGCGTCGCCGTCTCTTGTGATTGCTGCCGCGAGTGTCGTTCGTCGATCAAACGCCAGGTTTGCCAGCCAAGTGCGGCAAAGGAGATCAATAAACTCGCGGCCAAAGCGAACGTGAGACGAGACAGACGCTTACTATCGCGCGCACGCTGAAAATCACCCGACACGACAGTTGCTGTTTCACCCGTCCGAACGTCTTTCGGAGTCTCGCTCTGCACTCGCTGCCAAAGCGAGCGCCACGCGTCGTCGGTCTCAGCAGCAGCGATCGGTTGCTCGACTTCGCGAGCAGGTTCGAGGAACTCGCGGGCGCTACGAAAGAGCGCGATGCACTGCTCACACCAAACGAGATGGGCCTCTGCCGCCTCGTGTTCCGCCGCCGGCATCTCGTTGCGGCAATATGCGATTACCTGCGCCTCAGTCAGATGACGCTCATCGTTTCGGCCCGATGTGCGATTCTGTTCTTTCATATAGGCGCGAAACTCGTGCCCGTTCCTCATACATTTCCCCGAGCTTTAGAGTTTGATTTCCTCAAAGTAAGAGCTCAACTGCGCGCGTAACGCTTTCTGCGCCTGATGCAAATGTGCTTTGACAGTGTTGACCGAAATACCCATCAACTCCGCGATCTCGACATACGACAGATCATGGACCACGCGCAACTGTGCGCAACGGCGCATTTGTTGTGGCAGTTGCACCAGAGCTTCGCGAAGTTTCTCCAGCTTCTCTTTTTCCAATGTCACAGCGAGCGGATCGGCACCCTGGTCGGCGAGCCGCGCGGCGATCGCGGGACGATCGTCGCCTTCGCCGTCCTCCTCCAGGGATACCAGTGTGACCGAGCGTTTCTGCGCGGTCCGTTTTTCAATCAGACTGCACCAGACATTGTGCGCGATGGCAAAGAGCCAACTTTCAAACTGCTCCTCCTGGCGCAAGTCCTTTATACCTCTATAGACGGAAACGAACGTGTCCTGGGTGAGATCACGGCAGGCTTCCGGGTCAAATCCCTTGCGCCGGAAGAACCGCAGTATCTGAGCGTAATGACGATCAAACAGCAAACGGAAGTTGTTCTCGACGTTTAGGCCCTGCTTGATCTCGCGGATTAACTCAACCGGATCTCGGGCCTGGGGATTCACGAGGCGGATTATAAAAATATTTCGCTCGGCGCTAAACCCTGCCGCACGGATTCCCGACTTATTACCGCGGAACGAAGAACGCTAGTCGCCCAGTAAAGGAGATTGTTATGAACCGCAAATTACTCACGATTACTGTCCTCTTGTCTCTTGTCGCTGTCTGGCTCGTCGGGAACAACGCCGCTGCCAAACAGGACTTCCGCGTAGTGAGCGCGTCGCTTGAAGCCTCGCCCACGACTTCCGTTACTTGTCCGGCATTGGTCACGTTCAAGGGAAAGATTGAGGCCACCGACAAAGGCCGCGTCAAGTACACATGGTCCTACAGTGACGGCGCCAGCGGGCCGGACGGCTTTGTTGATTTCGAAGGCCCGGGTGTCAAGTATGTCGAAACAACCTGGCGGCTCGGCGATCCGACGATCCTGCCTCACTACGACGGCTTTGCAATGCTGAAAATATTGTCGCCAAATCCGTACGAATCGAACCGCGCGAAGTTTACGGTTGATTGTAAGCAGGGCGGT
>DASTOZ010000858.1:0-2596 GCA_035762365.1 Pyrinomonadaceae bacterium
ATAATCGAGCCCGCCTACGATCAGCAGCGTCGCGGCTTTCACGCGCGGCAAGGCATCGCCGGCGAGATCCGGACGACCGCCTCGCGAGACAACCGCGTCGACGTCCTCACGTTTGTCAGCAGCCGCGACCAGTGCAGCGCCGCCGCCCGTGCTCGATCCGAAGTAGCCGATACGCATTTCAGCGAATTCGTTCTCGACCCACTCTGTTGCATCGACCAAACGCTGCGCGAGCATCCCAATATCGAAACGCAAGTGCGCGGTGCGCGCGTCGATCGTTTCTTCTTCTTTAGTAAGCAGATCAAACAGCAGTGTGCCGACACCTGCGTCGCGAATCGCGCGCGCCACGAGTTGAGTGTGCGGACTGTGTTTACTACTGCCGGAGCCGTGTGCAAACAGCACGACAGCCTGCGCCTCTGCCGGAAGAACCAGTTCACCCGGTAAGATCACGTCGCCTGAGCGGATATCTACGTGAAGATTGTCATTGTCAGCGCGTGCCGCCTGACTCATCTACGCCCCCTTGTTCTGACCCCATAAAACACAAGCGCCGTGCCAGCAGTTGCTTTGAGACGGGTAATCAAAAAGATTCCTTCTTGTCCCAAATCACAACGAACAGCAACGACCGGCGCAAACAATCGGTACACCGCCTTTTCTGTGCAGTGACGTACAGACATCACGCTCACTTCAACGGAAAATCCCAACACCGATTTACCCTCTTCTTGGATTTTTGCGATGGCTAAATGCGAAGTTTGCGGCAACGATTACTATCTGTCGTTTGAAGTGACCGCGGCAGGGGCTCGTCATACGTTCGACAGCTTCGAATGCGCGATTCACAAACTCGCACCCGTCTGCGATCACTGCGGCTGCAAGATCATCGGCCACGGCATCGAGGCCCAGGGCACGTTTTACTGCTGCGCGAATTGCGCCCGGCAGTCTGGCGTTGAAGACGTAAAGGATCACGTTTGAAGCGCAAACCGCAGATTCGTTTCGACTGCGAGTTTTGATTTAATTGTCGTCGATGAAGAGACGGCGCGTTGCAGTCAACGACTTGATGCAGTCGAAGTACGTTTACTTCTGCACCGAACCACCCGGCAAAAACTTCCATCCTGAATTCAAACCCGAGCTGACACCGCGCGAGATGCTCGAACTCGGCGTCTTCGGCGGCAAGTACATGACCGACTGCGCCCGCGAGTTTCCCGCTTCATGGTTTCGCCGCGCGAAGCTCTGCCACGAGCGGCACGATCCGAAGTTGAACTACTTCGGAGTCAACGCGTCGAAACCGCTTTCGTACTGGAAGAAGAAGGGCTGGATTTATCACGAAGACCCGCGCGGCTGGTTTCAATGGTACTGTCGCTATTACATGGGACGTCGTTGTCCCGACGATGAACGCCAGATCAAACGCTGGCGCGCCATGCGTCGACACATCGCACAGATCAGAAACAACTGTCCGCCGCGTGAGCTCGAATGCCGCCGCAAACAACGACAAGCGCTGCTCCACTGGGCTTACGACTCACGCCGCATCTGAAATCACGGATTTTTGCCCCGTCGAAGCAACTCTGAGCGCCCGCGGCGAATCTTTGACCAAAACGAAAACGGTCAACTGGGCTCCCCGCTCTCAAACTTGCAGTTCCAAAACAAATAGGAGAAAGGCGATGAAGGTCTATCGTTTCTGCGAAAAGGTCCTCGCGTTGGCCCTGCTCTGCTTGTGTTCGTGGACGTTTGCAGCGGCGCAGGCGAACACATCGGGCGCGTCCGTTTCCCGCACCCGCGCGATCGTTAACTCTGGTCCATACACGCCGCCCGCAAGTTACCCGTCATCACCGTCGTACCCGACATACAACGCCCCGCCTCCCGTCTTCAGAATACCCGAGGAGATCGTCGTCGAAGAGTTTGTTAACTATCACAAGCACCGCCTGCCGTTGCCGAAGTCCGGGCAGGCCGTGGCCATGGACACTCGCTGGGGCAACTGGGAGATCTCGCGTTCGCAACGCGAAGCGGTACTGCAAATCGGCTTTACGACTGCGGAAGTCAACGAAAGAACTGATTTGCGTCCGTTGAATCTCGTGTTCGTCATCGACAAGAGCGGATCGATGGCGGGCGACAAGATGGCCCGCGTGAAAGACGGTTTGCGCGCGATGATCGGCAAGCTGCGTGCTGACGACATCGTTTCGATCGTTGCGTTCGATAGTGGCGCCGACGTTTTACAACCAGCGCACCCGGTCGGGTATGGTCAGGACTTGAGACGGGCGATCGATTGTCTCGAACCAGGTGGCTCGACGAATCTTCACGCCGGGTTGATGCTCGGCTACGCCGAAGCGAAAAAATACTTCCGTGCCGGCGCAACCAACCGCGTGATCCTGCTTACCGACGGCATCGCGAACGAGGGCGTTATCGATCCGGCTCGCATCGCCGCGCAGTCGTCTGAGTTCAACGGACAAGGGATCGATCTCTCGACGATCGGTGTCGGCATGGACCTCAACAACGATCTGCTGAGAACGTTGGCGAACTCCGGGCGCGGGCTTTATCACTTCATCTCCGACTACAAAGACATCGACAAAGTTTTCGTCAACGAAGTGCAGAGCCTCATCTCGTCAGTGGC
>DASTOZ010000859.1:0-6581 GCA_035762365.1 Pyrinomonadaceae bacterium
GAGATCCTGCGAACCCGGCAACTCGAGCGTGCGCAATCTATAGCGGCCCTCTTCAAGCGGCAACGTCAGCACGCGCTTGTCACCAGCGGGCAGAAGCTGTTGCGCAACGACGTGCGGCGTCAATTGCGGGCTGCCAACGCAATACGATTGCACTTCTACGCGCCGCACCGCCGCGTTCGGACGAAACGTCAATTCGACGTAGCGCTCGAAGTCGACGGTGAAGTCGATCTTGCACGCTTCACAATGCGAGTGAGGATCGATGTCTTTCAACGAGACCGGCGAGTCCTGTGGACCACGACACAACGGACACAGCAGGTCCCACTGAAAGTCGAGCAAGCCGACGCGCACGGCACGTAAACAAACCTCGAGCACGACACGTCGCGGCTCGCGCCAATCGTCGGCGAGCTTGTACGCGCGAATGCGAGCGACGTCGAAGTCGTCTGCATGTTCGAGATAATCGGCGAGACGATCGGCAATGGCGCGCTTCTGTTCGCTGTTGTCCGTGTCGGCCAGCGAATCGATCAGTTTCTGATGCAGCGACTGCAACCGCGAGAGATCGAACGATGAAAGCGAAGTGTCCGCTTCACGAGGAACGGCCCCGTTCGTCATCACCGCCGACTTGTCATACTCCCGAATCGCAGCCCGAAACCTTGGCGCAACCACCAGTTTGACTTGTGACGGTATTGCAATCGCGCCCAGCAGGTTGCGCGGTGTGGCCCATAGTTCGTATGTGAGGTGCGTGCCGCCCTGCGGGGTCTCGTTCAGTTCCGCGCGCACGCGCAAGCGCGCCATCGGCCCTTTGCTGTAAACACGCTCGATGCCGAACCGTACAGGTTTGACCCATTCAAATGGCTGCTCTTCCCACTCGACCGGCATTCCGTAAATCGAGAAGCGTATTTTGCGACGCGCATTCGGCCGTCGCTTCTGTTCCTTCTCGACGTCGATCTTGGGAACGCCTGTGTCGCGATTGAAACGGTTGGTGTCGGCAATAAACGGCCACAGCCGCTCCGGGCTCGATTTGAGGTCAAACGTCCATCGAAAATGAAACTCGCGATTACTCAAGCCCGCCCACTATTGATTTGCCAATTGCCAATTGGCCAATTGCCGATTCGAAGACAATTGGAAATCGGCAATCGACAATCGGCAATGTTCATACCTCTTTGTATTCGGAGTCGACGTCTTCGTGAGAAAGCGCGACGCGGTAGTTCTTCGATTGTAGTTGCTTGGTGATCAGCAGATCGTCTTTCGTCTTGAGGAGATCTGCGCGACTGTAAACCGAGAGCTCGAAATTGTACCCATGCGTGATCGCGTCTTTCGGACATGCCTCGACGCAGTAGCCGCAGAAGATGCAACGTCCGTAGTCGATGTTGTAAACGGCCGCGTATCGTTCGTCGACGCCGATGCGCTGATCCGGCGGCCGCGGATCGTCGGCAGCCACGATGTAGATGCACTCAGACGGGCACGCAGCGGCGCAAAGATAACAAGCGACGCACTTCTCACGGCCCAGCTCGTCGACGTGCAAGAGGTGCTGCCCGCGATAACGCGGCTGCACGGTGACCGGCTCGTCAGGGTACTCGACGGTCCATTTGCGCTTCGGAATGTAGGACAAGGTCACGCCCATGCCCTGGATGATTGCCTTAGTTGACTCGATTACGTCGGTGATGATCGACATCTGCTTTTCTGCCTACTCTCTTTTCTGAACTTCGGATCCGGTCGCCTGCCAACGCCCGTTGCGCCAAACGAATTTGTCCGTAAAGTTAAAGGACTGCTGCTGGCCCCGCGCGAAGAAGGTAACGACGCCGGTCAGTGTCGCGCGGTTGCCGGAGAGATCAACCTTCAGATCGGTCATGTTCCATCGATCGATTTGGTCGTTTGGTTGAATCTCATCGATGTACTGTTTTTTGCCCTCGAGTCCGCCTCCGGCTGCTTGTCCGACATAATCGTCGGCGAGAATTCGATCGAGCTTCTTCTTGTCGGCTTTGAAGTTCGCGATCGTCCAATCGTTCTCGAGTTCCCTCAACTGCTCCAACACTTGCGCTTCGTCGGTCGGCGGCGGAGCATCGACATTCTCCGTTCGATCCGGTTCATTGCTGACGATGACTGGTTGATTCGCCGGAGCCGGCGGCGAAGCCTGACGAGAGCGCACCATTCGCGGAACAAATATAGCCGCCGCGATCATCAACGCGACCGCTCCGAGAACAAACGCGCCCATGATGCCGACGACCCATGGCCACGCGCGCCGTTGTTTAACACGCGGCATCGCACCCGGCGGAATGTACGCACTCGGCGGGCGATACGCGACCGCGTTCCAATCGTCGTCGGTGGAACGTCCGTTTGCTGATGAAGTATTGACGACAGTCGACTCATCGTCGGCGGCGTCGGTTATTAACGGAGTGCCGTCGTCAATGCAGTAACTCAGGCTCGGATCCGTGTACGTCCGATTGCAGGTCCGGCAGCGTTTCATTTCGCGAGGATTTTAAACTACCGCGGCACGTCACCCAAATGTAACTGCCAGAAGGAACCACAGTATGCCGAGCGCGAAGATTGCCAGATTGACTCCGCCCAGCACGATTCCAACGATTGCCAGGGCGCGGCCGGTGGAGTTCGGAACAAGACGCATCTGCTTCAGCGCGATGATCCCTAAGATGATGGCGATGATTCCGGGAACCGGCACCCAGCACGCCAGGCCGATCATTAGACCCAGGATCCCCAGAATCAACGACGCGATCGCCATTCCCGGTGGCGACGCGCTGGCTGGCGGCAGTGGTGGCGGCGGAGGCGGTTGCCACGGACGCTCGACGGGGCCGCGGGCCACGGGCGCAGGTTCTCCCGGCGCCATCCAGCCACCGCCTGCGGGCGTGTCTTTCGGCAGCCATTGCGTTTCGTGCTCCGACGGATCGTCGTATTTCGTTTCGCGAATGCGCGGATCCGAGTTCGGGTCCGCGGCCGGCGTCAGATCTTCACGCAGGATACTGCCGTCGTCCGTGCAGAATGTCAGCCAGGCTTCAGAATACTGTTTGTTGCACTGCGGGCAGTACTTCATCAGTGAGAGATTAAACTAGTTCGAGACGGCTGAAAAAGTATGCGATCTCGATCGCGGCGTTTTCGTCTGAGTCGGAGCCGTGAACGGCGTTCTCGCCGACTGAGCCGCCGAACTGTTTTCGCAGCGTGCCCTCGTCGGCTTTCGCTGGATCGGTCGCGCCCATGAGGTCGCGCCAGGCTTTGACCGCGGCCTCTTTTTCGAGCGCCATGACGACGCACGGAGCGCTCGACATGAACTCGACCAGGCCCGGGAAGAAGGGTCGCTCGCGGTGGACGGCATAGAAGCCTTCCGCTTCGGTGCGCGTCATGTGAATCAGTTTCAATCCGCGGATTTTGAATCCGGCGTCGAGGATGCGTTGGATGATCGAGCCAGTGTGACCCGCGCGTACGGCGTCGGGTTTGATAATTCCGAATGTTAGGTTTGACATATCTAAGTTGGTCTTTGTGCTTTGTGCTTTGTACTTAGTAGTTTGTACTTATGTTCCTGCTGACATTTGGTGAAGTCGCTAGCTAAACGAGCAAAGTACAAAGCACGAAGAACAAAGCACGTTTTTACAGAGCGTCCTTTATTGCTTTGCCGATGTCGGCGGGTGACTTGACGACGTGAATGCCGGCGTCCGCGAGTGCCTTCATCTTTTCCGCTGCCGTGCCTTTGCCGCCCGCGATGATCGCGCCTGCATGGCCCATGCGTCTTCCCGGAGGTGCTGTTTGTCCGGCGATGAACGCGACGATCGGTTTGGTCACATTCTCTTTCGCAAACGCCGCCGCTTCTTCTTCCGCGCTGCCGCCAATCTCGCCGATCATCACGATACCCGTCGTTTCGTCGTCTGCTTGAAACAGTCGCAGCGCATCGACGTGCGTCGTGCCGACGATGGGATCGCCGCCGATGCCGATCGCCGACGATTGGCCCAGTCCTAACGCGGTCAACTGTCCGACCGCTTCGTAGGTCAGCGTTCCGGATCGTGAAACGACGCCGATTGGTCCTTCGCGATGGATGTGTCCCGGCATGATGCCGATCTTGCACTTGCCGGGAGAGATGATGCCGGGGCAGTTTGGACCAATGAGGCGAGTCGGCTTGTCGCTCAGGTACTCTTTGACTTTCACCATATCGAGCGTCGGGATACCTTCTGTGATGCAAACCACGACCGGAATTCCCGCATCAGCTGCCTCCATGATTGCGTCGGCGGCAAATGACGGCGGCACGTAGATCACACTGGCATTGGCCCCGGCCTGTTTGACGGCGTCCGCGACGGTATTGAACACGGGAATCCCCTCGTGCGTGGTTCCACCCTTACCCGGCGTCACGCCACCGACAACATTCGTCCCATACTCCACCATCTGCTTCGTATGAAACGTCCCTTCCTTCCCCGTAATCCCCTGCACCACAAGGCGGGTAGATTTATCGACTAGCACACTCAACGATGATTGCTCCTCCAAGTGAAGTATCTGTGTTTAACCCAACACAGACCAAAAAACAAATCCGTCTTAAACCAGTTCGACGCGCTCGCCGTACTCGGGGACGTGGACGTTCCAGCCGAAGCGCTCCTTGATGTGGCCGGCCATGGCGTTGGCGGCCTCGGGTTCGCCGTGAGTTAAGAAGGTGCGGCTGGGCGTGCCCGATTCCATTTCCGCCAACCACTGCAGGACTTCCCCATAATCGGCATGCGCCGAGAAGCCGCCGATCTTTGCGATGCGACAACGAACCGGGATCCATTGGCCCATGATCTTTACTTCCGGTTCGCCGTCGAGTATTCGCCGGCCCGTGGTGCCCGCTGCCTGGTAACCGACAAACACGATCGTCGCTTCAGGATTCGGAACCAAACGCATCGCGTGGTGCAACACGCGACCACCGGTCATCATTCCCGACGCGCTGATGATCACGCGCGCACCTTCAGCATCGTTCAACTTCTTGGACTCCTGTCGCGACGAGGCGGTGATCATCGAATGCGTCCGCAAGGGATGCCTCTGCCGCCGTAAGACACTCGCATACTCTTCATCCTGCTCCTCAGTGCGACGGGCATACGCCGCCGTTGCTGCCGCGGCCATCGGCGAGTCGACACTGACCGGCAACACGCGAATCGCTTTCTCATCCTCCAACTCGCGAATGAGATAAACGATCTCCTGCGTGCGACCGACGGCAAACGCTGGTATCAAGACCGGTGCATCACGTTGCGCAGCATCGTTGATGATGCGCGCCAGCGCGACCTTTGGATCTTCCGGATCGTGAAGCCGATCGCCGTAAGTCGATTCGACGAGAAGGTAATCGCACGACGGCGGCGGAACCGGATCGCGAATGATCGGTTGATCGTAGTGGCCCAGGTCGCCCGAGAACAGCACCCGCCGCCCCTTGCTGTCCGCGCCTGCGTGGTCCAACTCGAGCAACACCAGACTCGATCCCAGAATGTGCCCCGCAACACGAAACCCGGCGCGAAATCCGGGCGCCACTTGAATCGACTCACCCGTGTTCGCAATCGGCTCGAGTAACTCCAACGACGCATACGCGTCCTTCTCCGTGTAAAGCGGCAGCGCCGGTTTGTGCTTCGTCAGATTGTGGCGATTCCGGTAATCAGCATCTTCTTCCTGAAGCCTTCCCGAGTCGGGCAACAGTATCTTCAGCAAGTCGGCGGTCCCGCGCGAACAGTAAACTGGTCCATGAAAGCCCTGCCTCACGAGCCGCGGCAGATAACCGGTATGGTCGATGTGGGCGTGCGTGATCAGGACGGCATTCAACGAACGCGGATCGAACGGCGGCTCCTGCCAGTTGCGCTCGCGCAGCTCCTTCAACCCCTGGAACAATCCGCAATCAACCAGCACGCGCGCCTTGCCCGACTCGACCAGGTACTTCGATCCAGTAACCGTCCCCACACCACCCCAAAACTCGATACTTGCCAAACCAACCCCTCCGTTTATGCTGCGAGCCCGACAACTTTCTCCGCGGCGTCCTGCATTCCCGTCGCAACGGTAAAATTCATCCCCGACTCACGAATCACTCGCTGGCCTTCCTCGACGTTCGTGCCTTCAAGCCGAACCACCACCGGCACTGCGATCTTCAGATTCCGCGCTGCTTCGACGACACCACGCGCCACCATGTCGCAACGCACAATTCCGCCAAAGATATTGATCAAAACCGCTTTCACATTCTCGTCCGCCAATAGAATCCGAAACGCAGCCTCGACACGCTCCTGCGACGCGCCACCGCCGACGTCGAGAAAGTTTGCTGGTTCACCCCCGGCGAGTTTGATGATGTCCATCGTCGCCATTGCGAGCCCGGCGCCGTTGACCATGCACGCAATGTTGCCGTCGAGCTTGATGTAGTTGAGATCAAACTTCGACGCTTCGATCTCGAGCGGCTCTTCTTCGTTCAGATCGCGCAGATCGAGAAAGTCCTTGTGACGAAACAGCGCGTTGTCGTCGAAGTTGACCTTCGCATCGAGCGCGATCAAACGATTGTCTTTCGTCAAGAGAAACGGATTGATCTCGAGGAGTGATGCGTCCATCTGCTCGTAAGCCGAATAGAGCGCCTGCATGAACCTCACTGC
>DASTOZ010000860.1:0-7934 GCA_035762365.1 Pyrinomonadaceae bacterium
GTGATCTATCCGCCGTGTGCGGCGCAGTTTTTTGTCGATCGCGCGGTGTTTCGCGGTACACAGGTGTTTGTTGGGAAGGCGGTGCAGGAGATTACGGCGGATGGAGTTCGGTTGCGCGATGGTTCGATGATTTCGGCGGGCGTGATTGTAAACGCTGCCGGCAGTTGGTCGCCAACGTTGACAGCGGGGCTCGAGGTGAAGAAACGCAAAGGTCATCTGGTTATCACCGATCGTTATCCGCGGTTTCTCCGTCATCAACTGGTTGAGCTTGGGTATCTGAAGAGTGCGCACACGTTCTCCGCGGAGTCGGTTGCGTTCAACATTCAGCCGAGAAGGACGGGGCAGTTGTTGATTGGTTCGTCGCGGCAGTTTGAGGTTGATGATGCGAAGGTTGAAGCGGGGATCCTGACTCGGATGTTGTCGCGGGCGATCGAGTATTTGCCGGGGCTGGGTTCGTTGTCGTCGTTGCGCGCGTGGACCGGGTTTCGCGCGGCGACCCCGGACAAGCTGCCGCTGATCGGGCCTGATGCGGTGAATAAGCGACTGTACCTGGCGACGGGGCATGAGGGGCTCGGGATCACGACATCGTTGGGGACAGCGAAGCTGTTGGTGGACCAGATCGCCGGTCGCAGGCCTGCCATACCAGTTGAACCGTACTTGCCGTCGCGGCTGGAGTTGGCGCATGCCTGAAACGATTATGTTAATGGTCAATGGCGTTGAAGTGACGATGCCGTCCGGAAGCATGGTGTCCGCGGCTGTGATGACGGCGGGCATAACGACGTTTCGTCGATCTGTGACCGGTGAGCCGCGTGGCCCGGTGTGTGGGATGGGGATCTGTTTTGAGTGCCGCGTGACGATCGACGGCGAAGCGCACTGCCGGAGTTGTCAAACGGTTTGCCGCGACGGAATGGACGTGCGCACCGATGAGTAAGCCGTCACGTTGCACCGATGGTGAACGATTGATGGACAGGCCGCGACGCGACTGTGACGTGTTGGTTGTCGGGGCTGGACCGGCGGGGCTTGCAGCGGCCTATCGAGCGGCGAAGGCGGGGCGGCGTGTCGTAGTTGTAGATGACAATCCCGATGCTGGTGGACAGATCTGGCGCGGAGAACAACGCGAGCCCCGATCGCATGATGCACAGGTTTGGTTTGAACGCATTCGCAGCGTCGATCTTCAGTTGATCGCTGGCGCGCGTGTGTTTCAGCAGAATGGATCGCGGACGTTGCTCGCGGAGACTTCCGGCGGCGATGTGTGTGAGTTGATGTTTGAAAGTTTGGTGTTGGCGACGGGCGCACGCGAGCGTTTTCTGCCCTTTCCGGGCTGGACTCTGCCCAACGTCACGGGCGCAGGCGGGTTGCAGGCGCTCGTTAAGAATGGTTTGCCGATCGAAGGAAAGAAGATTGTCATAACAGGGTCTGGACCGTTGTTATTGGCGGTCGCTGGTTACTTGCGTTCGCACGGTGCAGAGGTGCTGCTAATCGCGGAGCAGGCGTCGTCGATGCGACTCGCACGCTTCGGCGTTGGCTTAGTCGGACACGGCGGCAAGACGGCGCAGGTGTTTGCGTTACGACGGGAGTTGAAAGGCGTTCGATACCTGACGGATTGTTGGGTTGTGGAAGCGCATGGCGAACAGAAACTCGAGCGCGTGACGTTGCAACGCGGCGGGAAACGTTGGACTGTATCCTGCGACTACCTGGCGTGCGGTTTTCATCTCGTGCCGAACCTCGAGTTGGCTGAGTTGTTAGGATGCAAAACCGCCGGCGGTGCGGTGAGTGCCGATGAATTTCAAGAGACGACGGTCAAGCAGGTTTACGCCGCCGGAGAATCGACAAGCATCGGCGGACTCGAACTGTCACTCGTCGAAGGCGAGATCGCGGGACTCGCGGCCGCGGGCTTTCGAGACGAAGCACGTCACTTATTCGCCGAGCGCGCAAAGCAACGACGTTTCGCCGATCTGTTGAATCGCACGTTCGCATTGCGCGACGAATTGAAAACACTCGCCGCAGCGGAGACGATTGTCTGCCGCTGTGAAGACGTTGTATTCGATCGCCTGCGGGCGCATGATTCGTGGCGCGCGGCGAAGTTGCAGACGCGTTGCGGCATGGGGCCGTGTCAGGGAAGAATCTGCGGCAGCGCAGTTGAGTTTCTGTTTGGGTGGAAGTCGGAATCAGTGCGACCGCCGATTTTGCCCGTAAGAGTCGAAAGTCTGTTAGTCACCAAAAACGACAAAGACATATGAAAAGCATGACCTGGCGCGGCGTGATGCCCGCTACCACCACACCTTTTGACGAACAACTGAGGATCGATCACGCGTTTGTGGCAAAGCATTGCAACTGGCTCGTCGATAACGGTTGCACCGGAATCGTTACGCCGGGTTCGCTTGGCGAAAGCGCCACGCTGACAATTGATGAGAAACTGTTGCTGTGGTCCACCGTCGTCGAGGCGGTTGGCGATCGAGTGCCGGTTGTCGCTGCGATTGCGTCGTTGAGCACGGCTGAAGCCGTTGAGTTGTCGAAGCGTGCGGCAGATGTTGGTTGCAGCGGGCTGATGGTGTTGCCGCCGTACGTTTATCAAGGCGACTGGCGCGAGATGAAGGCGCATGTTGAAGCCATATTCCGCGCGACGGAACTCTCGTGCATGCTCTACAACAACCCGGTCGCGTACGGCACTGATTTTCTCCCCGAGCAGATTCGCGAACTCGCTGCCGAGCATGAGAATTTCGCGGCCGTGAAGGAGTCCAGCACCGACGTTCGTCGAGTGACGTGGATACGCGAGCTCACAGGCGACCGGTTGGCGATCTTCGTCGGCGTGGACGATGCGATCGTCGAAGCGATCGCGGTCGGCGCGGTTGGATGGATAGCAGGTCTTGTGAATGCGTTCCCGAAAGAGTCAGTCGACTTGTTCGACTATGCGATGAAGGGTGACCGCGAGAAGGCGATGCGTTTGTACAACTGGTTTCTGCCGTTGTTGCGCATGGACACCGTGCCGAAGTTTGTACAGCTCATCAAGCTGGTCCAGCAGGAAGTGGGCATGGGCAACGCGCGCGTGCGTCCGCCGCGTTTGGAACTCGTTGGCGCGGAGCTCGACGAAGCAAGGCGTGTTATTCGGGAAGCGTTGAACACACGGACTAAATGAAGAACCTTACGGGAACATCGATCATTGGCTTTCGTCGCGGTGCAGAGAACGGCGGGACATTGCACGGCTTCAATCCTGCAACCGGTGAACAATTGTCGCCGCTTTATCACGCCGCCAGCAGCGCTGAAGTCGATCGAGCGGCGCAACTCGCTCACATGGCATTCGCGGCTTATTCACAGACCACCGGCGCGGAGCGAGCGCGTTTTCTCCGGCAGATCGCGGAAAACATTGAAGCGCTCGGCGATGAATTAATCACTCGTGCGAATGCGGAAACCGCTCTACCCGAGCTGCGCCTGCGAAGCGAAACAGCGCGCACGTGCAACCAACTGCGTTTGTTTGCGGAACTCGTCGAGGAAGGTTCATGGGTCGACGCGCGTATCGATCACGGCGATCGCGATCGCAAGCCGCTGCCGAAACCGGACGTCCGATCCATGCTGCGTCCGCTTGGCCCAGTCGTCGTCTTCGGCGCAAGCAATTTCCCGCTCGCGTTTTCAGTCGCGGGCGGCGACACAGCGTCCGCGTTCGCGGCAGGGTGCCCGGCGATCGTGAAGGCGCACCATGCGCATCCGGGCACATCAGAACTCGTTGGTCTTGCAGTGTGCGAGGCGGTCCGAAGTTGTCAGCTTCCCGAAGGAACGTTTTCGTTACTCTACGGCGCCGGGAATCAAGTCGGAACAGCGTTGGTCAAACATCCGCTGATCAAAGCCGGCGGGTTCACTGGATCACGCGCGGGCGGTCGAGCGTTGTTCGATGTCGCCTGCTCGAGACCCGAACCGATTCCGTTTTACGCCGAGATGAGCAGCGTCAATCCGGTCGTGATCCTCCCGGGCGCACTGCGTTCTCGGTCGGATCAAATCGCCGCAGGCCTTCACGGCTCGGTGACACTCGGCGCTGGACAGTTCTGCACGAATCCCGGTTTGGTGTTCTTAACAGACAACGAGGACTCGGCAGCGTTTGTGAACAAGCTCGGCGAACTCATCGCCGCGACTGCCGAACAAACAATGCTCACGCCTGCGATCTCGACGAGCTATCAAACAGGAGTTTCGTCGCGGAAAGCGCATTCGTCAGTCGAGACAATCGGCATAAGCCAACAGAACGCGGCATGCGGCGCGAACGCGGCGCTCTTCAAAACGACAGCCGCGGATTTTCTCGCACATCCTGAACTCGCGGATGAACTATTCGGTCCATCCACTCTCGCCGTCATTTACACGGACCAGCTCATGGATTTGATAAGTTCGCTCGAAGGTCAGCTAACGATCACGGTTCACGGCAGCGAGGAAGATCTGAACAACCATCAGGAGTTGATTCGTTTGCTCGAAACAAAGGCGGGTCGATTGGTTTTCAACAGCTTTCCCACCGGCGTGGAAGTCTGTCACGCGATGGTTCACGGTGGCCCATATCCGGCCACATCCGACGGCCGTTCGACCTCCGTCGGCACGCGCGCGATCTTTCGCTTTACGCGACAAGTCTGTTTCCAGGACTTTCCAGACCGGGCGCTTCCAGCCGAACTGAAGAACGAAAACCCACTGAACATCTGGCGCATGGTCGATGGCGAGATCAAGCGAGGCTAAGAGATAAGGGCTCGCATTTCGTCCGCCACACGCAGCCCGACATCGAACGCTTCTTCAAACAGCGCCATGCCACTCAGCTCCGAGTGCGCGAAGTGAATCGACCGAAACGGCCTTGCGCCCTCGCGACGCGCCTGTCCCCACATGAATCCGGTGCGCGGCCGGATCATCGCGTGCCCCCAACGCATCACGTCGACCCTTTCCGTCAACTCGCGTATGTCCGGATGCGCGCGTTCGAGATCCGTGAGAACCACGTCGGTCCATTCCTTCCACCCCGCTTCGAGCAGACGCGTACGTGCCTGCCGCGGATCGGAGTCGACCAGCGGGTAGTAATAAGTGAGCACGGTTGGCCCATAATCGCGCCCGGGTTGATGCGTCGCGACCACGTACCCGAGCGACGGACTCTCATAAAGCACGTTGTCCCAGGCGAGCGGAAAATCGCGTGGCGAGTGTTTCGGACGATCGCGCAGAGTAAGGTTCGCCACCATCCACGATCCAAACTGAAACTCGCGAATGTGCGGCGGCGGGTCCTCTCGATAGGGTCTGACAACGTAACGCGCCAGGAACTGCGGCGCCGCGAAGATCACGCGCTGCGCTCGGAACCCACGCGGATTCCGGCCGTCGCGATCTAGCGTGATCACATCAACGCGCGTCCGCCCGTTCTCTTCGACCGGAACCAGCTCGACAGCCGCACGGTCCAACTGGACGTGCGACTTCGTTTTCGCAAACAGATGATTCACAAGACGTCCGTTGCCTTCGGGCCACGTGATCAATGACTGCGATTCAACACCGGGCCTCGCAACACGCGAACAGAAGTAGAACAACCCGGCCCATGCGCTGGTTTGCGACATCGTCATGCCGTAGTCGTCGCGACACGCGTACTCGACCCACCAGTGCAGTCGCGGACTGAACAGTCCACGGTGGTAGAGCCAGTCGTACATCGATATCTGGTCCAGCGCCGTGACCTCCGCGTCGTCTGAACAAGCGGAGACGGGTAACGTAAAAGCACGTCGGCCCTTTGCATCGCGCCATGAGATCCACTTCGCTAATTCGGCATTGAACTTGTCGAGCTGTTGTTTGTCGTTTTCGGTCGCGCCTGCATGCAGATACAGACCTTCATACCAGCGACCTTTAAAGAAGACGCGCTCTTCGGGATCGCGACAGAGAAACTGTTCGCGCGCCATCGGCTCGCCGTCCGCATCTCTGCCTTCGAGCACGCCCATCTCTTCGAGCAGCGAAACAAGCGCGGTGTTGTCTTTCATCGGCGTGGGGATGTAGTGCGCGCCCCAGGGAAACGAGATGCCGCGGTTCGATCCGGATCGCGACGTGCCGCCGGGTGCGTTTTCCAACTCGACGAGCACGAAGTCGTTGAAGCCTGAGCCCTGTAGCCGCCACGCCGCGGTCAATCCCGCTACCCCGCCGCCGACGATAGCCACGCCGACGTTGGTCCATGCGTCAGCCTGTACTTCGACGCGAAGTCCATCGCGCAATCGATGCCCAAACACATCCGAGGCGCCGACGATTTCACCCTCAGGAAACCGCGGCGCGGCATTGCGACGGCACGCGGCGAGCGCCACCGGCGCACCAAGAAACGCAGCCAGAATTTCACGCCGATTGAAGACGGTCATCCCTCAAATCCGTGGTTAAAATCCGTGGTCACTCAAACCGTCGCCACTCGCCCTCGTAATACCTAACGAGCGCCTGATTATCGAGTCGATTGATCTCGACCGACACTGGCCCAATATCACTCGACAGCGTGAACATCGCCGTCATCGTCTGGTCGTTAAGAAACTTCAAACTCGCCATCGGATCGCGTGGTATCTCAAACGGCGACGTCCGCGCCAGCGCAAATCCCCACAGCCCAAAACTCGGCACCGCCGTGTAGTACGGCCGCACGACAAAACCCGCCGCCTCGAGCGTGCGAATGATGCACCAGTACGAACTGCGCGCGAACATCGGCGACGTCGACTGCACGCTCACTGCCGCATCAGGTTTCAACTTCGCCCGCAGCATGCGGTAGAAGCGCGTCGTGTATAACTTCCCGAGCGCAAACGAATTCGGGTCAGGGAAATCGACGATCGCCGCATCGTAAGCAGCCTCGGTGTTCTCATCCACCCAGATAAACGCATCCGCATTAACCACCTGCACGCGCGGATCCTGAAACGAGTGCTGGTTCAACTGCGCCAGCAACGGAAAACGCGTTGACAGGTTCGTCATGTCCGGATCGAGATCCACCAGCGTCACGCGCTCGACCGACGGATACTTCAACACCTCACGCAACGCCAGTCCATCACCGCCACCCAACACCAACACCCGCGTCGGATTGTTCGCCAGCAGCATCGCCGGATGGACCAGCGCTTCGTGATAGCGATATTCGTCCGTCGAACTGAACTGGAGGTTCCCGTTCAGAAACAGTTGAAACCCCGCGCGCCCGCGAGTGATGACGATTCGCTGGTACGGCGTGTCTTTCGTGTAGACGATCTCGTCGGCAAACATCTCGTCTTCGGCGAGCGACGTCAGCCTGTTTGCGTAAATCAATCCGGCAAGCAGCAGCACCATTACCACCACGGCCCTGATTCTCAACGCGAGGATGCCGCTCTTGATCAACGGTCGCAGGAGCCACGTACCCCACAACGCCACGCCCGCGTTCAGCATGCCAAACACCAGCGACGTGCGAATCAACCCCAGCCGCGGCACGAACAGGATCGGAAACATGATCGACGCCAGCAACGCACCGATGTAATCAAACGCGAGCACTCGCGAAACCAGCTGTTTGAATTCAACCTGGTCTTTCAGGATGCGCAGCAGCAACGGGATCTCGAGACCGACAAACACGCCGATCGCGAACACCACAAAGTAGAGCACGACGTAGAAGTAGCTGACGCGTGAGAAGGAGATGAACAACAGCGGCGCGGAAAACCCACCGAGCACCGCGACGGCCAGTTCGATGTCGACGAACCGGCGCGCGAGTCCTTTGTCGATGAAGCCTGAGAGCCACGAGCCGACGCCCATGGCGAAGAGATAGATGCCGATGATGAGGGAAAACTGAGTGACGGAGTCGCCGAGTACGTAGCTGGCGAGAGTTCCGGCCAGCAGCTCATAAATCAATCCGCAGGTTGCGACGATGAGAACGTTGAGAAAGAGTAGCGGCGGTCGTTTCATGTCGCAGCGGAAAGCGAACTCTTCATCCGTGAATCGCCGCCGCGATGATCAGCGCGCTGCCGAGTATG
>DASTOZ010000861.1:0-3308 GCA_035762365.1 Pyrinomonadaceae bacterium
ATCGGCATGATCGCGACGAATTCGTCGCCCGCATAGCGCGTCAGGATGTCCATTTGCCGCAACTCGCGCCGGATGACGCCGGCCACGCTGGCGAGCAGTCGATCGCCAATCGAATGACCGTACTTGTCGTTGATGATTTTGAAGTCGTCGATGTCCATACAGATCACGGAGAGCGACTCGCGATTCATCCGCTGGCACTCGGCGATGCGCTGTTCGAGCATCATGTAGAAGCCACGGGCGTTGGGTAGCTCGGTCAATGGGTCGACAAGGGCGCTCTCGCGCGTCTTTTCATGCGTCACCGCGTTGTTCAGCGCGCTCGACGCATGCTGGCAAACTGATTCCAGCAATCGCACGTGCTCTGACGAGTACGACGTCCGGCTTTGCGAGTACAAGGCGATCGCGCCGAACGCGCCGTCTTCACGCACCAACGGCGAAACCAGGATCCCGCGAAAACGCTTCACCACTTCGTCGGGCATGCCGACCATATCCAGATCGGGGTTCGCGTTGCACATCGAGCGGGAGTTTGCGATCACCCAACCCGTAATGCCGTCGCCGATGTTGACGCGCCGTCGCGAAAACAGTTGCGCTTCTTCGCCGACCGCGTGGACTGCCGCAGCCTTGCCGGAACGATCGTCGACCAGGAATATCACGCACGTGTCGAACGGGACGATCGAACGCAACTTGTTCGCGACCAGCGTAACGGTGTCGCTGAGATTCAATGACGAGCCGATCGTCTGCGCGATCTCGTGGAGCGCGAACACTTCGCGTTGCGCTTCGCTGATCGAGCGGAAACCCGACGATTCTTCTTCGGGCGCACCGAGAATGTCGGATGCGAGTCCCGCGTCGGGCTTCGTTGCGGTTTCAGTGTCCATCGCAGCCGCCGAAGAGACCTGCTCCTGGATGTCGGCGGAATCGATCATGCGGTCAAATTCTTCGACGTGTTTGATAAAGGTTTCGACGACCCGCGGATCGAACGACGACCCGACCATCCCGCGCAAAAGGTTCAGCGAATCCTCGCGTTTCATGCCCTTGCGGTACGGTCGATCGCAGCGCGTCGCGTCGTAAAAGTCGACGACCGAGATGATGCGCGCAACAAGTGGAATCGCTTCGCCTTTCAAACCTTTCGGATAACCGCTGCCGTCCCACTTCTCGTGGTGATAACGGACGATGTCTTCAACCGGGTAAGGGAAGTTGACGCGCTTGAGAATGTCGCCACCCACGGTCGGGTGAATTTTCATCTTTGCGAACTCGGCTTCGGTAAGCTTGCCCGGCTTGTTGAGGATGTATTCGGGCACGGCAAGTTTCCCGATGTCGTGTAGCAGCGCGCCGGCGTGAAGCGCCTGGAGCTCTTTTGGTGAGACGTTGAAGAGTTGCCCCATCTGCGTCGCGTAGATCTGCGTGCGACGAACGTGACCGTGAGTCGTCTGGTCTTTCGCATCGATCGCAATCGCCAGCGACTCGATCGTGTTCATGTGGATCTCGGCCATTTCTTCCGCGTGGCGACGCTGCTCCGCTTCCGCGCGACGCACGTCCTGAAGGCGGCTCTCGTTGAAGCGATAGAGAAAGTGGATCAGCGCCGAAAGCAACAGGCCAAGCGCCGCGTACGAAATACCTTTGCCCATGATCGCGGCGTAGAAGAGGACGGCGGAAGCAGCGCCGGCGAGCTTCGTCGTCAACGTCCAGACGATCGTTTCCTGCGAGGGGATCACGACGAGAACGCCGCCCGCTTCGAAGCTCAGGAACCAACTGGTGACGACGGTGCTCAACGCGTACTGAAGCGCGGCGAGCACGAGCACAGGGATCAGAAACGTATCGAGCGGCACACTACCATCGGCCACACTCGCGCCTTCGCCATCGAGCAAATCGATAAGCACTCCGTAAAAAGAGGCGGCGATCGTCGTGGAGATGACGGCCATGCCCATCTTCAACACGACCTGGCGGCTCGTCGTGACGCCGTAGCTGGAGACGAAACCGACCAGCGCGGCGAGCAGCACTGCGGGTCCGGCGGCGCTCGCGGGAGGCGCGGCGTAAATCATGACGGCCACGAACACAAAAGCGTCGGCGATGGATTCGCGGGTGCGGCGAGTTCCGTCGGCGCTGCTCACGAGCACGGTGAGCCGGCTGGCGGCGACGGTCAGCAGTACGAGTATGAGCCAGGAGCTGATGCTGTGTTGGCTAAAGAAGGCGAGATTGACGACGTTGACAGCGGCGGACAGGAGCAGGACAGCGCTCGGCACTGAGATTCCCGCCAGGAGAGCCGTGCTCTTCCAGTTAGTTTCCGGCATGTTGGTGAAGATCGATCCTTCCTAATTTCGGAGGGTTTCCGGCTCAGGATGTGCATGGCCGCCTTGGTAAGGTGCCAACACTGTTTGGCACTGTGTAACTATAGCTTCTACTTATGCTTGGCGTCAAGACGGGAGTAGAGTGTCGACGCTTATCTCCCCTAACACTTTTCTTTCGTTTGCGAACTCGCTAAGCAAGCGAATGTATCCAAGGGCCCACTAACCAAACCTTCGACCACACTGATCGTACTGCGTATGTGTAGCAAGGTACGTCCCGCCGGATAGTTACGTGCTGAACAATCCGCTTAGGCTGGTGCGGGCCTTGCAGACGAAGAGGAGCAAAGGAAACAAAAGCGGGGTGAACAAAAACCCAAATACCTCAAAAGGTCTATTTCATAGATATTAAAGTTGGCCAAAGTACACAGATCAATCAGACAGAAGTTGTCGACGGACAATCGCAGATCGTGATTGGCGCTCAAACACAACTGGAGATTACGGTCTACAACGAGGGTCAACAGGTTAAGGATGACAGTGTCACTGTTTCGGAAATCGTTCACGATGGTAAACCGACTGTTGCGGGTGCAACAGCCGGAACGAGGGATACAGCGCCACCCGAAGTCGCGGCACTGATAGGAATGTTTTGACCATTACGCTGAGGTAGTCCGCGAGATCGTTATTAGAAATCCCTAAGTTTCTAATTGGACCATTGGACCACATAGTTGTTGACAACCGAACAACTGAGGAGTAGATTGCCGACCGCTCGCCATTAGATCTCCCCCAGGTTGAGTCGCTTGCGACTGCTGCAAGCGAGAAAGATCCCAAGGGCCCACACTACCAAGCTGAACTGAATAACGCGGCGAGAGCTGCGCGCGCCGATTCGTGCTTACGCAGGACCGCGGGACGAATCGCGTCACGTTAGACTCGTGCCCGGAGTCCACACTTATGCCCGGAGGCCTCAAAATGACCCACACGAAAACACTACGACGCTCCTTTAGCCGAATTGCCGGTTTCGCATGCTCCCACCTT
>DASTOZ010000862.1:0-2408 GCA_035762365.1 Pyrinomonadaceae bacterium
CGATTGCTCTTTTGACCGCCAGGTCAGCGTCGAGCGTAAGCGCTCCGGCCGTTCTAATCGTCGTGACGCCGGCCGCGAGATACAGCGGCGGAAAACTCTCAGGTGAATTGACGTATTGTTCCCCGCCAGCGATCGCATAAAAAAGGTGATTGTGCATGCCGACGAGACCCGGTATTGCCGTCTGGCCGTTCAGATCGAGCAAAGTAGCTGTCGTGGGAACAGCGAGGGTTGCGGTTGGGCCAATGGCAGTGATGCGTCCGGACTCGATGATGATTGTTTGGTCTTCGCGGGCCGGACCGCCGGCGCCATCGATTACGCGAACGTGCGTGAGCGCAACGATCGGTCCTTTGACTGAAATGAACTCAGCGGTCGTGCGCTGCTTACAGGAGACCAGAAGAAGAATGACGAGTAACAGCGCCAGCCGACTATAGCGGAAGATTTTCATTAAAAGTTTACTCCGGTCGTTCCGGCGGAGGTGCGATGGCGACGAAGTCGTCGGCGAAGCGTTGGGAGTAGGAGGAGAGAAGTTCGTCGACGCGGGTCAACTCGGGGGAGCGGACGATGAGGCCCGCGTGGTGGCGCTTCTTGACGCGATAAATGATCTCGTCGTCAACGTAGGATGACGTGTCGGGTGTTTCTTGTTTCGCGAGTGAGAGGACGATGCCGGCATATTCTTTGCGCGTCGGGCGGATTTTGGCAGTTCCTTTTCCATCCAGAATCTCCAACCTGGCCCATTCGCGCCAGAGGTTCACTCCCGTCGCTGCTTCGAGGACTTCGGCGATGTAGGCGCCGCCGACGCGGGCTGCGATCTCGAGAAAGCAGAACTTACCATCCTCAGCACTCTTGATGAATTCGGCGTGCGTGGCGCCACGTTCCAGCCGCAGCGCCTTCACGAGTTTCTTGTTCGCGTCAAACAAAGCACGCTCGTCGTTCGATCCTCGCTCGAGCGTTCGCGAAATGTAAGCCCCGCCCTGGTGGGCCACCTGCATCGGCGGCCGTCCGTACTGGTTCGCGCCCGCAAACACGACCTTTCCGTCATTCACCACGGAGTCGACGTGAAACACCTCCCCGGCAACGAAGCGCGCCAGCAAATAGTAGGACGCGCGTTCGCGAAGGTTCTCGCGCTCGTTCATCTCGTCCATCGTGCGCATCACTTCACCGGCATCGGACACTTTGCGAATCCCGATCGCCGACACGTCTGACCGAGGCTTGATGATCCACGGCGCGGGCACGCGCTCCATGAAGTCATTCACTTCCTCGCGATTCACCAGCGGCACAAACTCCGGCACATTGATCCCCGCCTTCGCTGCGTGCACCGCCATCGAAAGTTTGTCGCGAAACACTTTCGCGCGCGAACTACTCAGCCCCGGCAAACAAAGATGCTCGCGCATCAACGCCGCCGTTATCACGTCAAACTCTTCGAGCGCTATGACGCGATCGATCTTCCTGTTGCGCGATAGAAACGCGAGCAGGTCGATGAACAATGCCGGTCCCGCATCGTTTGGAACAGCAATTAGATCGTCGAGACTCTCGCGTGGCCAGTCCTCACGCAGCATCTTCTCTTTCGTCACGAGGACCACATGACAGCCATGGGCCTTGCACTCGCGAATGAAATCGGCGCCTTTGAAATAGGTCGCCAGACAGACGATGTTGAGGGGTCGAGTCATGCGGATATGTATTTCATACCGGTTCACAGATTACAAGGAACTGTGTAATCTGTGCGACATGATAATTAAAGGCCCGTACCCGGACGTCGAAATCCCCGAGACCGCTTTGACGCCTCTCGTGATGCGCAGAGCAAACGAACTTGCCGATAAGCCTGCGCTCATCGATGGTCCGACGGGCCGAACCATTACCTATTCACAACTGGCAGACTCGATTGCCATCGCCGCTTACAACCTGCAACAGCGGGGCTTCAAGAAAGGCGAGGTCTTCGGAATCCTGAGTCCAAACTGCCCTGACTACGCGATTGCCTTTCACGCAGTCGCCACACTCGGCGGCATCGTAACACCCATCAATCCGCTCTACACGAAACGCGAGATCGAGCATCAACTCAAAGACTGCGGCGCGCGCTTCCTCGTGACCATCCCGATGTTCATGGACAAGGCGCGAGAGGCCGCCGAAGAAGCGGGCATCGAAGAAGTTTTCGTCTTCGGCGAAGCCGTGGGCGCAACGCCGTTTTCGGAACTGCTGGTCGACAACGGACGCGCCCAACAAGTCGCGATCGATCCGCGCGAAGATCTCGTGACGCTGCCCTATTCAAGCGGCACGACCGGACTCCCAAAAGGCGTGATGCTCACGCACCACAACCTCGTGGCCAACATCCGCCAGATGGAAGGTCTTTGTTACTTCTTCGAGACTGACACGCTGATCTGCGTCCTGCCGCTGTTTCACATTTACGGGCTCGT
>DASTOZ010000863.1:0-2570 GCA_035762365.1 Pyrinomonadaceae bacterium
CATCGGCGCCAACGCAGCAATCTTCAGTGTCGTTAACGCGGTGTTGCTCAGGCCGCTAC
This sequence comes from Pyrinomonadaceae bacterium, assembly GCA_035762365.1. GTDB lineage: Bacteria > Acidobacteriota > Blastocatellia > Pyrinomonadales > Pyrinomonadaceae > PSRF01. The sequence goes on from DASTOZ010000863.1 coordinate 60, forward strand.
AGTTTCGCGAGCCGGAGCGACTGGCAATCCTTTGGGAAGACGCGTCCTTCGTCGGTTTTCCACGCAACACTCCCGCGCCCGCAAATTACGTCGACTGGAAAAACCAGGCGCAGTCGTTTGAAGACGTCGCTGCGACACACGAGTCGAGTCGTAATCTGACTGGCGACGGCGAACCGGAACGTGTGCCAACGCGACGCGTGACCGCGAACTTCTTTTCCGTACTCGGCGTGCAACCATTGATCGGTCGCGGGTTTTTGCCTGAAGAAGATCGCCCGCAGGCGAACAAGGTTGTCGTGCTCAGTTATCCGCTCTGGCAGAGTCGTTACGGCGGCGATCGCAACATTCTCAATCGCACGATTCTGCTGAACGGGGAGAAGCACACCGTCGTCGGCGTGATGCCCGCGGGTTTTCAGTGGCTCGACACCGAGGAACGATTGTTTGTGCCGCTCGCTCTCGATGCCGAAGAGTTGGCGAGTCGTGGCAGTCACTATCTGACAGTCATTGCGCGTTTGAAATCCGGCGTATCGATGGTCCAGTCGCAGTCTGAGATGAACGCGCTGATGGCCCGCATCGCGAAGGATCATCCGGAAGAAACGTCAGAAGGCAAACTCGGCGCGGTCGTGATGCCGTTGCACGAACAGTTGGCGGGCGATGCGCGAAGACCGTTGCTGGTGCTGCTCGTGGCGGTTGCGTTCGTGTTGCTGATCGCGTGCGCGAATATCGCGAGCCTGTTACTCGCACGCGCCGCGGGGCGGCGACGCGAGATCGCAGTTCGTACGGCGTTGGGCGCTAGTCGCGGGCGAATCGTGCGACAACTGCTGACCGAGAGCTTGTTGCTTTCGATCTTCGGCGGCATCTGTGGCCTGGTGCTCGCGATCTGGAGCTTCGGGTTTTTCGAGAAGCTGATCCCGGACGGCTTGAAGCAGTCGACCAGTTTGAAGCTCGATGGTTCGATCCTGCTCTTTGCGTTGGCGACTTCGATCGTCACAGGCATCGTCTTCGGTTTGATCCCTGCGCTGCAAATGGCTGGAGTGGACCTGAACGAGAGTTTGAAACAGAGTGGCGGACGATCGGGATCAGGAACGGGCATGCGGTTGCGCAGCGGGATGATCGTGTTTGAGGTTTCGTTGTCGCTGGTGCTGCTGGTCGGGGCGGTCCTGCTGATACAGACGCTGTTTCAGTTGTTCAATCAGTATTCGCTGCTCGCGCCTGAGAAAGTGTTGACGATGCGCACAGCGCTGCCGCTCACGAAGTACGACGAGGCGGGCAAACGCAACGCGTTCTATAAAAACGTGTTGCAACAGGTGGAAGCAATTCCCGGCGTCGCATCGGCTGGTTACGTCACCGCGATTCCGTTGACGTGGAAGGGTGGGACCAGCGGCGTCTTTCCTGAAGGCACGAAAGAGCCGGTTCCGGGTGTCACTTACGACGCAGTTCATCGGCAGGTCAGTGCGAACTACTTGCAGACGATGAGCATACCGTTGCGGCAGGGGCGTTACTTTACGGAGCAGGACGACGAGCAGTCGATGCCGGTGGCGATCGTGAACGAGACGATGGCGCGCGAGTATTGGCCCAATGGCGATGCGGTGGGCCGTCGTTTCAAGCTCGGCGATCCGGCTGACGATGCGCCGTGGCGGACGGTCGTCGGGGTGGTTGGCGACGTGCGACAGATGGGCATCGACGTGCCGGTGAAGAGCGAAATGTATCTGCCGCATGGACAGGCGCCTCTTTACGACTTCTACGCGCCGCGCGATCTCGTGCTGCGCACGAATGGCGATCCGATGAGTTTGACTGGCGCGGTGCGTCAAGCCGTCCGTGCGGTCGATCCGGACCAGCCGATTTCCAATGTCGCGACGATGGAAGAGGTGCTGGGGACTGAAACGTCGCAACGACGTCTCGGGATGATCCTGCTCAGCGCGTTCGCCGTGCTCGCGTTGCTTTTGGCATCTCTCGGAATTTACGGCGTGCTCGCATACTTCGTCGCGCAACATCGAAACGAGATCGGCGTACGGCTTGCGCTCGGCGCGACGCCGGGGCAAATCCTGTTGCTTGTGCTGCAAAAGGGAATGAAGTTGACGTTGCTCGGTGTGGCGATAGGTCTGGCGGCATCGTTTGCGCTGACACGTCTGATGACGTCGTTGCTGTTCGGAGTTAAAGCTGCCGATCCGCTGACGTTCGCGGCGGCGCCTGTGTTGTTGGCTGCGGTTGCATTGTTGGCATGTTGGATCCCCGCGCGGCGAGCGGCACGAGTCGATCCGGTGGTAGCCCTTCGTTACGAGTAGTCTTCGGCGCGCGAGTGCCACGGAGAACAACACAAATGAATAGTCTCCTACAGGATCTGCGCTTTGGTGTGCGCATGCTGTTGAAGCACCCGGGCGTGAGTATCGTTGCCGTCATCACGCTGGCGCTGGGTATTGGCGCCAACACCGCGATCTTCAGCGTAGTCAACGCGGTGTTGCTTCGCCCGTTGACTTACAAGGATCCCGATCGGCTCGTTTCGCTGTGGGAGAA
>DASTOZ010000864.1:0-8516 GCA_035762365.1 Pyrinomonadaceae bacterium
GCCGGGTTCGCAGGATCTCGACGTTTCACCGGAAGGTGACAGCTCGGCGGAGGTCGTCATATCGAACCACGGTTGGAGTTACGCACCACTGCTCGTCACCGAGAACTTCTCGTTGAGTCTCGAAAACCAGACCGGCGCCGAACAACTGCTGATGCTCGAACGCATGGCCTGGACCGATCAAGCGACGACTGCCGCCGAAGTAACAGCGTTGCAGATGTTTCGCGATCTGTTTTCGAGCGAGGCGTTGCGTCCGGGCGAGCAGATCAGCGTCGGAACGTTGACGGTCCTGTTCACCGATCTCCGCAACTCGACGCAGCTCTATCGCGAGATCGGCGATGCGACGGCGTTTGGCCGCGTGATGAACCATTTCGACATTCTGCGAAAGCAGATCAAGGAACACGACGGTGCGATCGTGAAGACCATTGGCGACGCTGTGATGGCCGTCTTCCGGAGCGCTGCCGACGCACTGACGGCGATGATCGAAGCACAACGACTGCTTGCCGAACCGCCCGACGGAACGATGCCACTAACGTTAAAGGCCGGACTGCACACCGGTCCTTGTATCGCGGTGACGCTCAACGATCGTCTCGATTACTTCGGTTCGACAGTCAACATGGCCGCGCGACTCGAAGGACTGTCGACCGGTTCCGACGTGATAATCTCGGGCGCGGTGCATGACGATGCGAAAGTACGGAACCTGATCGAGTCGCAAGGCTTATCGGCAGTTGAATTTGACATGGCGCTGAAAGGTTTTGAAAACGAGCGCTTCGAGTTGTGGAGAGTTAGTTCGAAACACGAATGACCCCGATACTGGCAGCGCAGGAAGTTTCAAAAATCTATCAGATGGGCAGCAACAACGTGACTGCCCTCGACAACGTCTCGCTCGACATCGGCGAGGGCGAGTTTGTCGCGATTCAGGGAACGTCCGGCTCCGGCAAGTCGACGTTGCTGAACATGCTCGGCGGGCTCGATCATCCGACCAAAGGCGAAGTGTTCTTTGCGTCGAAACCTCTTGGGCCATTCACCAAAAAGCAGATGGCGCATTACCGGCGTTTCTCGGTCGGTATGATTTTTCAGAACTTCAACCTGATCCCGACGATGACCGCGCGCGAGAACGTCTCACTTGCTCTTGCGTTCGGTGGGCAGCGCGGGCAACAGCGACGCGCGCGATCGAGTGAACTGCTCGCGCGCGTTGGTCTTGGCGATCGCCTCACGCATAAGCCGTCGGAGCTCTCCGGCGGCGAGCAGCAACGCGTCGCGATCGCGCGGGCGTTGGCAAACAATCCGAAAGTGTTGCTGGCGGACGAGCCCACCGGAAATCTCGACTCAATTCGCGCCCATGAGCTACTCGGGCTGTTGCGCGAGATGGTGGACCAGGATTCGTTGACGATCCTGATGGTGACGCACGATCACGAACTCGCCAACAGCTTTGCGGATCGCATTGTGTTTATGAAAGACGGAAGGATTACCGACGGAGGTTCTCATGCCCTACCCCGCTAGCCAAATGACGCTCGAGGCGCTGCGGTCAGTGCCGCTGTTTGCTTCCCTGGACGACGACGCCGCGAAGGAGTTGCGCAGCCTGTTGCGCGAGAAGACAGTGTCGCAGAACACGACGCTTTTCAATCAGGGTGACAAGGGCAATGCCATGTACCTGATCGAAAGCGGTCGGGTGCGGATCAGTATTCGCGATGAGGACGAGCACGAACTGACGCTTGCGGAGCTGGCCCAGGGCGACTTTTTCGGTGAGATGTCGATCATCGACGGGCGGCAGCGATCCGCCGATGCGCGAGTGGTGGAAGAAGCCCGCCTTGCGGTGCTTCCACGCGACGACTTTCTTCGGTTCGTGCGTACCAAGCCCGACGTGGCGCTCGAGATGCTCAGTGCGCTGACCGAGCGTTTGCGACGCACAGACGAACTGCTGCGATCGCGAGTGTCGCGCAACGCGAACGAAGAAGAGGACGCGCGAATGACTATCGCCGATCGCGCGGCCGACTTGATTGCTGAGTTTGGCGGTAGTTGGAAGTTCATCGGCGTGTCGATGGGATTCATCGTCTTATGGATTATCTTAAACTCGTTTGTACTGGCGCGCGGCATCGATCCCGCGCCATATGCAATGCTGAATCTCGGGCTCGCGATAATCGCCGGTATGCAGGCGCCGATCATCATGATGTCGCAGAACCGGCAGGGCTTGAAAGATCGGTTGCGCGCGGACCTCGATTTCCAGGTCAACCTGAAAAACGAACTGTCGCTGGCGGAAGTCCTGCGTCGTTTGGACGTGCTCGAAAGCGAACGCCTGCCAAAGCTGGTGGAGGATCTTAAAGTGAGGATGGAGAAGTAGAACCCCGATGATCAAAGCAATCTTCTTCGACTTCAACGGCGTCATCATCGACGACGAGACGATCCAAATGAAAGCCTATCAGGAGGTCCTGCGCGGGCACGACATTCAACTCACGGAGGAGTGGTACTTCGATGCGCTCGGCATGGACGATCGGACCTTCGTGCGCGCGATGTTTGAACGGGCCAGGAAACCGTTGACGGATACGGTGTGGCAGTCAGTGTTGGATGCGAAGACTGTGGCGCACCAGAAAGCGATTGAAGATCAACTGCCGCTGTTTCCTGGCGTGCTGACGTTTTTGAAGTCGACGTCGCGTCACTTTTCACTTGGGCTTGTGAGTATGGCGAACAAAGTCGAGGTCGGTTACGTGTTCCAACGAGCGAACCTGACGCCGCTCTTTTCCGTCATCGTTACTGCCGAAGATGCCACGGCTTGCAAACCGGATCCGCACTGTTATGTCACGGGACTGGCGAAGCTGAATGCGAAACGGCAACACGAACGACTGTTGCCGTTGTTGCCGTCCGAGTGTCTGGCGATCGAAGACTCGCCGCCGGGAATTCAGTCGGCGCGCGTCGCCGGCATGCGGACGCTCGGCGTCACCAACACCGTTTCCGCCGAGGCGTTGCGTGCCGCGGGCGCTGACGTTGTTACTGCGAGTCTCGCCGATTGGACCGTCGATGCAGTCAAACTTGTTTATTCAAACTCGCAACACTGATGAGCTTCCTCGACATCCTTCATCTCGCCCTCCGAAACCTGCGACAGGCGAAACTGCGCGCGACGCTGACGACCATGGGTGTGATCGTCGGCGTGTCAGTGATCGTTACGATGGTCTCGTTTGGACTCGGTTTGCAGAGCAACATGCTCGAGCGGTTCAAGGCGCTCGATCTGTTCAATGAGATACAGGTGTTTGGGCAGGGACTCAGCAACCTCGTCGGCGCGAACCGGCAGGGACCGCGCGACGAAGGCGATCGGAGCACCCGTCGCGAGCGAACCGCGACTCGCATTCTTGACGATGCAGGCGTGAAGGAGATCGCCGCGATTCCGGGCGTCATGTACGTCGAACCGAGCGTTGCCTTCGGCGCGTTTGTGCGCACGAATGACAAGGTGCTCACGCAAACCGTCGGCGGCACGAACGTCCCGAACGGTTCGAGTCGCTTTCAGAACTTTGCGGCTGGCCGAATGATCTCTTCACCAACGGCAGCCGAAGCAGTCGTAACCGAACGTTTCATTCGCGATTTTGGTTTCGAGAAACCGGCCGACGCCGTGGGCAAGACGCTCGAACTGCTCGCGCCGCCGAGTAATAAAGAAGAGGAAGAAGAGACGCCGAACTTTTTCGGCATACCACTGGACGATCCGGGTCTGGACGAGTCAGCGGCGGTCGAGGTGCGCAGGTTCACGATCGCGGGTGTGTTGGGCGAGTTGAAGGAGGGCGCGGCCCAAGGTGGCTTGCGCGGAATGATGCCGGGTGCGCGGGTCTATGTTCCGCTTGAAGTAGCGCACCAGTGGACGCTGACGCACCGTGGGCCAATGAGCCAGGTGGCGCTGGCATTGGCGCGTGAACAGGGCAACCTCGCCGAAGGACAGAACGAAGGTTACGACGCGGCGGTCGTGCGCGTCACCGATCCGAAGCACTTGACTGAAGTGCGATCGAAGATCACGGAGCTGGGGTTTGGAAGTTTCTCGATAGTCGATGAGTTGGACCAGATCCGGTTGGTGTTTCTGATCATCGATTCGGTGTTGGGACTGCTTGGCGGGATCTCGTTGCTGGTAGCGTCGTTTGGGATCGCGAACACGATGATCATGTCGATCCTCGAACGCACACGCGAGATCGGCATCATGAAAGCGATTGGCGCGGAGGACCGCGAGATCAAATTGATCTTTTTCGTTGAAGCAGCCGTGATCGGATTAACGGGCGGCGTGATCGGCGTGCTGCTGGCGTGGGGAATCGACGGACTCGCAAACCGGCTCGCCTATCGTTTCATCCTGAAGCCGCAGGGCGCGTCGTTCGTCGACTTCTTCTCGATTCCACCCTACCTGTGGATGGGCGCGATCCTGTTCGCGCTGCTCGTCTCGATCCTCGCGGCCCTCTATCCCGCCTCACGCGCCGCGCGCATCGATCCGGTCCGGGCACTGAGACACGACTGAACTTCACGCAAAGGCGCAAAGGCGCAAAAGCGCAGAAAAAAGCAGAAGGATGTAACTCATGACGCGGTCCTTTTCCCTTTGCTTCGTCCTTTGCGTCTTTGCGCCTTTGCGTGAAACTCTTCTTAACCCGCGAGCGCGGCGCCGCAGCGGTTGCAGAAGCGTGCGGAGATGTCTTTCTGCGCGGCGCCGCATGACGGACAACTGCGACCGACTTTCAAGTTAGCGCCGCACGACGAGCAGAAATCCGATCCCGCAACATTCGCCGCGCCGCAGGTGCCGCAACGACCCGGCAACGGCGGCACGTAACCGCCCGCTTTGCGCGAGATGTGATCTTCGATTATCTTCCACGCGTCTTCCGTAAGTCTGTATTGCCAGTATGCGCCCAGGGCGGCGAGCGCCAGCAGCGGCGCAAACACGATCGCGCCGACAGCGGCCACCGCTGCCTTGTCGAACCACTTTTGCATTCCGATTTCTACCCGCGTGCCGCCCGGCTCCGGTGTGATCTTGATCGTCAGTGCGGAAGAGAGACCGGTCAGATCGCGCAAGGTGTTCGACTTTCGCGCTTGCACGATGCTGGTGGTTGAAACCTGGAATGTTTGCACTTCATATTCGCTGTCGAATAGGTTGCGTAGTTCCGCGTTTAGCTGAGCAACATCGGCTTCTACGTTCGGGTAATATCGGCTGTCCATTAATAACTGGTTCCTTTCGCTGCGGTCTCGACCACGTAACTCGACCACGGTAAACGATACTAATATGAAACTTGTTCTAACTCTATCGCTCGCGCTCAGTCTGATGCTGAGCTCAACGCTCGCCGTCGCACAGACCGCGCTCGACGGCTTCAGCGCCGACCGCGCCCAGGCTGAACGTCGTTGGGAAGAAAAGTTCCGCGCCGTGCCCGCGCCCACCTCCGCGCGCGAGCACTTGCGCATCCTGACGCGTGAGCCACACATCGCGGGCACCAAAGCAGACTACGACACCGCGGTCTACGTCCGCGATCAACTGCGGAGTTACGGCATCGCAGCCGAGTTGAAGGAGTACGAGGTCTGGCTCAACTATCCAAACTCGCCGAGCATCGTCGAACTGATCGCGTCGCGGCCCCAGCGACTGAACATTCAGGAACCAGCGGTGCCCGGCGATCCGACCTCGTCGCACCCGGACATCACGCCGCTCTTCAACGGCTACAGCGCGAACGGTGACGTCACCGCTCCGGTGGTCTATGTGAACTATGGTCTGCCCAACGATTACGACGATCTGAAAAAAGCGGGCGTCGACGTCAAAGGCAAGATCGTGCTCGTGCGTTACGGCAATTCGTTCCGCGGCGTGAAAGCAAAAGTCGCGGAGGATCATGGCGCTCTTGGTTGCGTTATTTATTCTGATCCCGCCGATGACGGATACATGCAGGGCGACATTTATCCGAAAGGCCCGTGGCGTCCCGGTGAATCGGGGCAACGAGGATCGGTCCAATATCTATTTGACTATCCCGGCGATCCGTTGACTCCCGGGCGGCCTGCGATTCCGGGCGTCGAACGCTTGAAGCCGGAACAAGCAACCGATCTCACGCGCATTCCGGTGCAGCCGATCTCGTACGATGCGGCGCGAGCGATCCTCTCTGTAATGAAAGGACCAGTTAGACCACGCGGCTTCCAGGGCGGACTGCCGTTCGCTTATCACCTCGGCGGCACAAGCGACGTCAAGCTCCGTCTGAAAACGGACATGGATTACAAGATCCGAAAGATCTGGAACGTCATCGGACGCATCGATGGCAACGAGGAGAAGGACCGTTGGGTGATTCTCGGCAACCATCGCGATGCGTGGGTGTTTGGCGCGGTCGATCCGAACAGTGGCTCGTCGGCGATGCTTGAAGTCGGGCGCGGGTTCGGAGAGTTGTTGAAGCAGGGGTGGAAACCAAGGCGCACGATCATCCTGGCGAGTTGGGACGCGGAAGAGTATGGATTGATTGGTTCGACTGAGTGGGCCGAAGAGCTGGCGCCGGAGCTGAGACAGAAAGCGGTCGCGTATTTGAATCTGGATGCGGCGGTTTCGGGTCCGCATTTTGGTGCGTCGTCGGTGCCGTCGTTGTGGAAGGTGATGCGCGCCGCGACGATGGACGTGAAAGATCCGAAGACGGGGAAGAGTGTGTATCAGCAGTGGCAGGACCGCTCGCGTGAGGGCCTTCCGGAAGGTGTTCCAAAAACTGAGGCGCAGATTGGACCATTGGGTTCGGGTTCAGACTACACGCCGTTTCTACAGCATCTCGGTATTCCATCGACTGACATGGGATTCGGTGGCGACTACGGTGTTTACCATTCGTCGTACGACTCGTTTCATTGGATGGACCAGTTTGGCGATCCGGGGTTTGTTTACCACGTTGCGGCGGCGCAGGTGTGGGGGACGCTGGCATTGCGGTTGGCTGAAGCAGATGCGCTGCCGTTTGATTATTCCGATTATGCGAAGCAGATCCGGGAATACTTTTCGGAGGCGGTGCGTTTGGCTGGTCTAAGAAGTCTCGGCAGTGCGTTTGACGAGAAGTCGATGAATGAAGCGGTGGATGGTTTTGCGAAAGAGGCAGAGCGAGTGAATAAGCTGCGGCAGGATGCGGTGCGTAATTCGGATCGCGCGGCGCTGACGCGGATTAATGACGCGTTGATTCAAACGGAGCGACAGTTGATCGATCCGCGCGGATTGCGTGGGCGTGCGTGGTACAAGCACCAGATCTACGCGCCCGGTTTCTATACCGGCTACGCCGCGCAGCCGCTGACCGACTTTCGTCAGGCGCTCGACGAGCGCAACGGCGCAAACGCGAAAGAGTCGCTGGAAAAGATCGTGCAGGCGATCAAGCGCGCGACGAATACACTCGAGCAAGCGCGAGACTAGTTACCACAAAAAGCACAAGAATCACAAAAGGCACAGAAGACAGGCGAATCAGGGAAGTAATCTGTCTATGTCTTTTTGAGGGAAGTAACCTTTCTATGTCTTTTGGAGCCGTTTGTGGTTTTGCCTTGTGCCTTTTGTGGTTAATTCTTCTTCGCCTTCTTATCTACTTCAGGCGGGAGTTTGGTGGCGGCGGCGAGGATCTGCTCCGCGTTTTCGTTCAACTTCTCGAGACTCGAAATCTCCGCTTCCGTTTTCGCCTCAGCTTTCAGCGGCTTGAGTTGTTCCATGATGATCGTCACGGACGCGGCCAGCTTTCGCGTTGCCTTCGGCACCAGCGGATTTCGTTCATCGCGCGTAACAACGTCGTCGATATTCGTGATCGCTTCGTCGAAGATGAGCGCGATGTCGCCGACGAGATCGAAACGCGAGCCCGCCGGAAGTTCACCCCACTTCTCAGCGTCCTTCTTTAACTGCTTCGCATTCGCGGCAGCCGTCCCATTGATCACCATCACGCGTCGTTCAGCGGCCTTGATGAACACTTCGATCCGCTTGTCGAGAACCTGGTTCTCTTTAACGAGATCGACTTCCTGCGTCGTCAGATGGTCGCGTTTCTGAAAAGCAGGAGATGTGGTTGTAACGATCAGGAACAGAACGAACATGGGGGCGATTAGCTTCGGGCTTATCATGGTTGGTCACGCTACGGTTGGTCACTCTTGGGGGTTGGAGTTGGGATTTCTTTCGGTTTTTCCTGCGGCTTGTTCGCGTTCTTTTCCGAATCGCGCACGACAGTGTGGCCGTAGAACGTGTTGAGCACCTCCGTGCGCGCGGATCGCGCAAACTCTTCTGACTTCTTGATCCACACCGCAAACTCGAGCGGCGTCTCGCGACGCATCGTCGTCAAACGTGGACCATGCGCGCGCAGCGCCAGTTCGACTCGTTTGCATAAATCACGAGTTTTGTTACTGTCGCGCTTCATGCCGTTCAGGAAATCGAGTATGTCCTGGATGAGGGCTTCATAACTGCCGACTTCAGCAAGCGCATCGTCGTAGTTGGTTTGTTTGGCGAGTTGTTCCGCGCGAGTCAATCGCAGTGCGGCGAGATCCAGTGTCGTGCGAACCCGGGCCTTTGAATCTCCCGCTGCATCGATCTGCGCCCGCTCTTC
>DASTOZ010000865.1:0-7095 GCA_035762365.1 Pyrinomonadaceae bacterium
ATGGCGAGAGCTGGCGTCCCTGTCTCGACGAGCAGCACCGGCCTTGATGACCAGAACGGCCAACCGGGTTTGCAGTTTCGCCTAAGCGAGGGAGTGAATCAGCCTGAGGCCAGACCCTTCACAAATCTGGCGACTGCGAGCGACCTGCGGCAAAGTGAGACTGAGAACATCATTAAGCGCTTGCCGCCGATGAAGGCCGATTCTGGAGACGCTCAGTCGTTTGCACTCCGTGAGGGTTCTCTGCCGCCGCCTCGCACCGGTAACATAATCGAGACCTCATTTCCGGCTTCTACTAACGCCGCCAGCGAAACAGTCACCGTTGGTCCACTCCGAATCGAACGCTATTCACCGGAAGGCAATGTCCCCTTTGCGCCTGAGCTGAGTATTACGTTCTCACAACCGATGGTCGCTCTAACTTCTCAGGTTGAAGGCGTGACGAACGTTCCTGTAAGACTCAATCCGCAACCGCCCGGCAGATGGCGGTGGTTGGGAACAAAGACACTCATCTTCCAGCCCGACGGCAGATTTCCCATGTCCACGAATTACGTCGTCACAGTGCCCGCTGGAGTTCGTTCAGCCAGCGGCAGCACGCTCGAGGCCGAAAAAACCTGGAGTTTTACTACGCCGGGGCTGAGTGTGAAGTCGTCGTATCCATCAAACAATACTAACCAACCGCGCGATGCATTGATGTTTATTGAATTCGATCAACGGATAGATCCAGTTGCCGTTTTGCGCTCGATCAGTGTTAGCAGCGGCAACCGCGTTTTCAAGACTCGGCTGGCAACCAGTGAGGAAGTGAAGCAAGCGATCTCTAAAGATCCGAGCGACACAACAATGATGAATAAGGCCGTGAATGGTCGCTGGGTGGCGTTCCGCGCAATTGACCCAAGAACCGGGCGGTCCGATCTCGCCCTGCCGCCGGATTCTCGAATCAGAGTCGCCTTGCTATCCGGTGCGCCTTCCGCGGAAGGTCGGAACCTTTCACAACAGTCACATGAATTTTGGTTTAAGACCTACGGCCCACTGAGAGTAACCGACCACGGCTGCGACGTAGAGGGTGGCTGCACCGTCTACACTCCGTTCGATATTGAATTTAGCAACGCGCTGGCTGACGACTTCGATTCCTCGAAGATCAAAGTTGAGCCGGCATTGCCCGACCTCGAAACTTATTTGAACGGTTCAACATTAACGATTAACGGCTTCAAACAAGGCAACACAAGGTACCGCGTAACGCTCGATAAATCGATTAAGGACCGGTTCAGCCAGACGTTAGGCCGAGACCTCGCCTTTACCTTCAATGTTGGTCCGAGACCGCGAAGCTTCGTTGGGCCATCCGATGATTTCGTCGTGATGGACCCGGCGGCGTCTGCACACTGCTCGGTGTTCTCAGTCAATTACACAAGGCTCAACACTCGAATTTACTCGGTAACTCCGGATGATTGGCCCAAGTGGATCGATTATCAAAAAGGACAAGGCACGAAAAAGTTCACGCCCCCCGGACGTCTGGTCGTTTCTAAAACTATTGCCGTCCGAAATGCTCCGAACAAGATTGTCGAATCAGTTATCGATCTGACTCCGGCACTTACGGACGGTCATGGTCAAATGATCCTCATCGTCGAACCATCCGGAGGACCACGAAGTGAAGATGATGAGGATGAAATCACCGAATCCTGGCTACAGGTCACTAACATTGGACTCGACGCATTCGTGGACGACACCGGTGTTGTCGGCTGGGTTACATCGCTGAAGGACGGAACTCCATTGAGCAATGTTGATGTGACTCTCTTGCCGTTTGGCGTCGCCGCGAGAAGTGGCTCGGATGGACTTGCGCGCCTCGCTTTGAAGCCGTCGATCTCTACTCAGCAAAGTCTAATCGTCGCCCGACGTGATGATGGTGACGTGGCAGTGTTGCCCGAGCCCATGCCTTACTCGAAAGACCAAACTGGAACCTGGGGAAGAATCAAGAAGAGCGATTCATTACGTTGGTTTGTTTTTGACGACCGCAAGATGTATCAGCCGCGCGAGGAAGTACACATCAAAGGATGGATTCGAAGAATCAGCGGAGACAAGACCGGCGACACAAATCTGGCACGGGATGCAGTAACGGACGTGTCTTATTACCTAAAAGATGCGCGCGGCAACATGATCAAGGCCGGCACAGTTCAACTGAACGCGCTTGGAGGCTTCGATTTTTCGTTAAAGTTACCGGACAGATTGAACCTCGGACCTACGACGGTGGAATTGCAAGCCTTGAGTCCGCTCGCCGGTAACACATACTCACATCGCTTTGAGGTGCAGGAGTTTCGACGGCCTGAATTTGAAGTGAAGACGCATACTGAAAGTGAAGGGCCGTTCTTTGTTCGCGCCGGCGCTGAGCTGTCGTTAAGTGCCAACTACTATGCGGGCGGTGCATTACCAAATGCTCCGGTCAAATGGAGCGTAATCGCCACCACCACTCAATTCACACCGCCTAACCGAGGTGATTATGCGTTTGGTGAATGGGTGCCCTGGTGGAGCGGCCGCAGTTCTGGAAGTACCACCTGGCATGATCTGAGAGGAGTGACTGATGCAAGTGGGAAACATCGTCTCCATATAGATTTTGATCGAGTTAATCCGGCTCGACCATCTACCGTCACCGCCTTCGCCACTGTTTCAGACGTTAACAGGCAAGAGTGGAAATCCCAGACCACTCTTCTCGTGCATCCCGCGAATCTCTACGTTGGCTTGAAGAGCGACAAGATGTTTGTGGAGCAAGGTCAACCGCTAAAAGTGCAAGCCATCGTTACCGACCTCGACGGCAACTTGGTCGAACAACGAGCCATTAAAATCGTCGCCACTCGTCTATCCTGGAAACAACAAAAGGACGAGTGGGAAGAGGTTGAAACAGATCCACAGGAATGTTTGATCCGATCAGCAGCGAGTGCCGTTACCTGTACTTTCGAGCCGAAAGTAGGCGGCGAGTATCGAGTCAAAGCCACAATCCGGGATGATCGCGAACGGCCGAATGAGAGTGCTCTAACAATTTGGGTTTCGGGTGCGGAGGCGCCGCCAAACCGTGATGTCGATGAAGACGAAGTTCAGTTGATTCCGAATCAAAAGGACTACAGAGCCGGTGATACGGCCGAGATCCTGGTCCAGGCGCCGTTTTATCCGGCTGAAGGCGTGTTGAGGGTGCAGCGTTCCGGCATTGTAATGATCGAAAGGTTTCACATGGACCAGTCGACGACGATATTGCGCGTGCCGATTGAGAAAGGTTGGACGCCGAACGTCCACCTGCAAGTTGATCTACTTGGGGAGACAGAACGCGAAGATTCCGGCAGCGAAGCGAAACGGCTTCCGAAGCAACCGGCCTACGCCACAGGTACGATGAAATTGTCGATACCGCCATTCGATCGCCGGCTTTCAATAGTTGCGACGCCTCGCGAGAAGGCGCTCGAGCCGGGCGGTGAAACCACCGTGAGCGTCGATGTTAGAGATGCCTCAGGCACTCCCGTTGCGGGTGGCGAGGTTGCAGTTGTCGTTGTTGACGAAGCTATCCTTGCGCTCACAGATTACAAACTCGATGACCCTGTTTCAGTGTTTTATCCCGAACGCAATGCTGACGTTGAAGACGCTCATCTGCGAGCAAACGTCTGGCTTGCGACACCAGGCGTCCTGGACGCAGTAGGAAGCGGCGGTGGCGCAGGAGGAGGAGAAGGCGGAGGTCGGGCGCGAGGCTTCCCTGACGTTCCCGCATTGGCACGCGGAATGATGTCGACCGACTCAATGGTCATGGCGAACGCTCCACCGTCGGTATCGGCACTAAGCGGTGGAGCTGCGCCAATCCGTATCCGGCAAGACTTTAATCCTCTAGCAGTGTTTGCCCCGTCCCTTCCCACTGATGTAAACGGACGAGCGGAAGTGAAGGTGAAACTTCCCGACAATCTCACGCGCTATCGCGTAATGGCGGTTGCGGTAGCTGGGGGCAAACAGTTTGGTTCCGGAGAGTCGTCGATCACCGCACGGATGCCTTTGATGGTTAGAGCTTCTGCACCTCGGTTTCTCAACTTCGGCGATGTGTGTGAGTTTCCGATTGTGGTCCAGAATCAAACCGACGCGACGATGTCGGTTGATGTAGCCTTGCGCGCGAGTAACGCGCGTCTGCCGGAGGTTAATGGTCCGTCGCTGGCGCTGTCAGGCCGACGTGTAACTGTGCCCGCAAACGATCGCGTTGAACTTCGGATTCCCGTTGCGACCGCTACTGCTGGAACCGCGCGGTTCCAGATTGCGGCCGTTTCTGGAGCCTGGGCCGACGCCACCGAAGTTTCGCTGCCGGTCTGGAGCCCGGCAACGACCGAAGCATTTGCGACGTACGGCGTGATCGATGAAGGCGCAATCAGTCAACCAGTATCAGCTCCTGCCGGAGTTTTTAAGGAATTCGGCGGACTCGAGATTGAGGGGTCGTCAACTCAGTTACAAGAACTCACCGATGCGTTTTTGTATCTCCAGACGTATCCATACGAGTGTTCTGAGCAGCTCGCCTCCCGGATTCTTTCGATAGCGGCGTTGCGGGATGTCCTGCACGCATTCAACAGCAAAGGGTTGCCATCGCAGGCGGAGATTCATGCGAGTGTTGTGCGCGACATAAAACGGCTCGAGGGAATGCAAAACTCGGATGGTGGATTTGGTTTCTGGAAACGCGGAGAAGAGTCGTGGCCTTTCTTGAGTATTCATGTCGCGCATGCGCTCGCGCGCGCCCGACAACAGAAGTTTACAGTTCCGGTCACGATGTATGATCAGGCACGCGAATACCTTCGAGCAATCGAACTTCGGATTCCGTCTCGTTACGGTATAGACGCCAGACGAGCGCTGATAGCCTACGCACTTTACGTCCGCGCACAGATGGGCGATCGCGATACCAGCAAGGCGCGCAAGCTCCTTTCCGATCTGCGGATCGAAAACCTCTCGCTCGAGACCGTTGGCTGGTTGCTTTCAGTTTTATCGGGCGACGAGAACTCTCGAGACGAACTCGAGGCGCTGCGTCGCAACCTCAAAAACCGCGTTTCCGAAACTGCCGGCACAGCACACTTTGTTTCTGGGTACGACGACGACAACCATCTGCTGCTGAATTCAGATCGTCGTGCCGATGCGGTTGTTCTTGACGCATTAATTGCGGACCAACCCGCGAACGATCTAATTCCAAAGATCGTGCGCGGGTTGTTGGCGCATCGCACTCAGGGCCGCTGGTCCAATACGCAGGAGAACGTTTTTGTTCTTCTCGCGCTGGAGCGTTACTTCAAAACTTACGAAAAGGTCACGCCTGACTTCATTGCTCGTGTGTGGTTGGGAAACGCTTATGCAGGTGAACACACGTTCAAAGGAAGATCCGTCGGCAGACAAAAGGTTAACGTTCCAATGCGTTATTTGGTTGACAGTGGTTCTGCTCAAAACCTGTTGATCAGCAAAGGTGGCGAGGGCCGGCTCTATTATCGTCTGGCGATGAGTTATGCGCCGTTCGATACAAAGATTAGCAGTGCTGATTACGGTTTTACTGTTGAGCGGACTTATGAAGCAATGGATCATCCTGACGACGTGCGACGCGACGCTGATGGCGAGTGGCACATCAAAGCCGGTGCGCGCGTGCGCGTGCGTGTGACCATGGCGGCACCATCACGTCGGTATCATGTGGCGTTGGTAGATTACCTGCCGGCTGGGCTTGAATCGTTGAATCCGGAATTGGCGGTGACTGGGAATATTCCGGAGGACAAAAAACAAGAGCCAAGCTCGAGTTTCATCAGCAGCGCTAACGGCCTTAATTGGTGGCTATGGCGCAGCGTTTGGTTCGACCATCAGAACTTGCGAGAGGAACGTTCTGAGGCGTTTACGACGCTGTTGTGGGGTGGCGTTTACAATTACAGCTACGTCGCTCGCGCCACGACGCCCGGGAGTTTTGTTGTCCCGCCGGCGAAGGCGGAGGAGATGTACCATCCCGAGACTTTCGGTCGAAGTAAGAGCGATCGAGTGCGTGTCGAGTAATTTGGAGGTGGTATCGGAGACACTGGGCCCTCGGCCCGGAGCGACAGTGTCTCCGATTGCATACCGGTTACTGCAATGACACGTCGTCAACTCTGAATATCGTTGGCAACGTGATGTCGTTGGTGCCGCGGAATTGAATCCGCACTGTCTGTCCGGCGAACGAACTGAGATTGAACGGTCCTCTCAGGACGTACACTCCAGCCGTGCCGCTGTTCTGATTACTGAACGTCGCCAACGTCGCAAGCAACGTCCCGGACGTGCTTCGCACTTCGATGAATAGGCGGTCGAAGACTGATGCTCCTGCTGCCTCGTTGGTTGTGATGTTTAGCCAGAATTGCAGATTGGAACAGCCATTACTCGGAACAGTTACCGTTTGGAACAGAGTTCCACTGGTACTATTCACGCCGTTAAGAATCATGTAGGCAGTTCCGCTGTGTGGGAACGATCCGGTGCTGCGGGTTACCTGGCCACTTATGGTCCACGGCGTCGTACCCGTCTCGAAACCCGGATTGACGATCGCATTCGTACACGTGCCTCCCACGCCCGCCTGCGACACGCTGTGCGTCAAGCCCGCAATCGTCAACGAACCACTTCTTGAAGTGGAAGCAGTGTTTGCAGCAACAGAGTAGTTCACCGTCCCACTGCCGGACCCACTCGCGCCGGAGGTGATCGTGATGAACGAGTTGTTGCTCACAGCAGTCCAATTGCAACCGGCAGTCGTACTCACGGTCACGCTTGCCGATCCACCCGCCGCCGCAAAGCTCGCGCTGGTTGGAGTGATCGAGAAGGAACAAGTGCCTCCGCAATCTGCGGGTACGTCAGTGGCGGCGACGTGAGTTGTGCCATCGTTACCCACTGCGGACACACCCATGCCGTGACGCGCAAACACTGTCCAGATTGCACAGCGATTTGCTCCGCCATTCAGGTTTTGATCGGCCTGAAGGATACCGTCGCGTGCGTTCAGGAATGATGGACGAGTGGGTGTGAACTTCATCCCGTTGAGTACAAGACGGTCTGTTGTCGCGGCGCCAAGCTGCGTTCGGAGATCCCAAAGAGTTGCGGCCCAGACTTCGCCGTCAT
>DASTOZ010000866.1:0-4559 GCA_035762365.1 Pyrinomonadaceae bacterium
GACAGGGCGACCGCGCGCTTTACTACTGGATCTATCCAAACTTCATGATCAACTGGTACGACGGCGTGCTCGATACGAATTTCGTCGTGCCGCGCGGCGTGGACCAGACCGAAGTGATTTTCGATTTTTACTTTCCGGACGTCGTCAGTGAAGAAGCGCGACGGCGCAATCTCGCGAGTGTTGAAGTGGGCCAACGCATCCAGGATGAAGACGTCGCGATCTGCAGATCGGTCCAGCGCGGTTTGACCTCGCGCGCGTACAACGCCGGGCGTCTCTCGGTGCGACGCGAAGCCGGCGAGCATCTGTTTCATCGACTGCTGCACGCCGATCTCAGCGCCGGGAATACGAATGACTAACGGCAAGGCACAAGTTCAACCGATGCGCCCCTGCGGCTTTGCCGCCTGATGTGCGGCGTGGCTTTGCCTCGCCGTTACGCAAGCAGATAAAACTGGGCTACGCCCTAAGTCACCTTTGCAAACTACAACTACCGGTTCGCCTTCGTTAACCAGACAACGCGGTCAGTTATGGCGTGTGCTTGGCGTCGGGTTTGGTCTGGCGGTGATCATCGGCAATACGATCGGCGCCGGCATTTTTCGCGCGCCGGGAACGATCGCCGAACAGTTGCCCAACCCGTGGCTGTTTCTCGGCGTGTGGGTGTTGGGCGCGCTTTACGCGTTGCTCGGCGCGATCTCGCTGGCCGAGCTCGGCACGATGATTCCGCGATCCGGTGGGCAGTACGTCTACTCGCGTCACGCGCTCGGCGAATACGCGGGGTTCATCGTCGGCTGGAGCGACTGGATCTCGTCGTGTGGTTCGACTGCGACGGTCTCACTTTTGATCGGACAGTTTTCCGGCGCGCTCGTGCCGTCGTTGGCAGGCAGAGGTCCGGCAGTTGCAGCCGTCGTGGCGATCGTGTTTGCAGTGCTGCAATGGCGTGGGATCGTTTGGGGCAGCAACATCCAAAACCTCACCAGCCTGCTCAAAGCACTCGCGTTCGTCGCGCTGATCGTGGCGGCGTTCGCTCTCGGCAGTGGCGCCGGTTTCACCGGTTCACACACTTACAACGCGCCCGCCAATCTCGCGCTGCTAATCGTGCCGATCATCATTTCATTACGCGAGGTCATCTACACCTACGACGGTTGGAGCGGCGTGATCTACTTTTCCGAGGAAGTAAAGAATCCGGCGCGCGACATTCCGCGATCGCTTTTTGGCGGCGTGTTGACGATCGCCGCGATCTATCTGCTCGTCAACGTCGCGTTGCTTTACGTGTTGCCCGTGACGGCCATGGCCGGTAAGGAATTTGCGGCCGGCGAAGCCGCGACAGTGATCTTTGGCACGTATGGCGACACGATCTTTCGCGTCCTCACGATCGTGTCGATGCTCAGCGGGATCAACGCGCTGCACCTGATGGCGACGCGCGTGATTTTTGGCATGAGTCGCGATGGGTTGTTTACGACGAAAGTGGCAGTGGTTAACGACGGTGGGACGCCGAGCGTTGCGCTGTGGTTGAGCGCGCTCGTCGCGATCCTGTTCATCATCTTCGGACAAACAGCCGGACAGGTGATCACGATCGTTTCGTTCTTCTTCGTCGCCAATTACATCCTATCGTTCATTTCACTCTTCGTGTTGCGGCGGCGCGAACCTGAGACGCCGCGGCCGTATCGCGCGTGGGGTTATCCGTGGACCACCGGACTCGCGCTGATCGGATCGGTGCTGTTTCTCGCGGGTGCGGTCGCGGGCGATACGTGGAACAGTGTTTATGCGTTGTTGCTGCTGGCGGTGAGTTATCCGGCGTTTCTGGTTATTAAGTGGCTGCGTTAGCTCTCACACGACGCGGCAGCCTTCGTTATCGACATCCAGCACTCTGACGGTCGACTGAATCTCGTGCGCGCGAAAGCAGCTCGCGAGCTTGTTGCCGATCTGTTTCTCGTTTGCGTCCACCAGCGCGACGATGCTCGGGCCCGCGCCACTCAAGGCCACGCCCAACAACCCGTCCATCTGCGGGAGTGCCAACGCTTCCGTGAGACCCGGAACGAGTGACTCGCGTCGCGGTTGATGTAATCGATCGCGCATCGCCTCCCGGAACAAATCGTATCGCTGCTGTGCGAGCGCTGCGATGAAAACTGCGGTTCGCTGAAGGTTGTGTACAGCGTCGGCGCGGCTGATGCTCCGTGGAAGCGCTGCTCGCGCGACGTGCGTCGGCAGTTGCGATCGCGGAGAGACGACAACGGCGCGAATGTGCGTGGGCCATTCGAACTTTGTCGTAACGACTGTTCCATCGCCCTGCACGCAACTCGCGACGAACCCGCCACGCAATGTCGCGGTGACGTTGTCAGGATGGCCTTCGAATTCGGTGGCGTAGTTCTGAATTGTCTCGTTGCTTAAGTCGCGTTCGGATAGTAAACCGCACAGCTTGATGCCTGCGACAATCGCGGCGGCGCTGCTGCCGAGTCCGCTCGCCAGCGGGACCTCGTTGTGAACGATCATGTCGACGGGCGGGAGTTCGATGTTTTCACGTCGAGCAGCGAACGCCATTGCGCGGTAGATCAAGTTCGACGCGTTGCGCGGCAGCGCACGATTCTCGATCGCGCCGGTCGTGCGAACGCGACACGGCTCCTTGGCTTTGGGTGCAAACGAGCAGCGCACCGTGAGATACAGCTTCAAAGCCAGGCCAAAGCAATCGAAGCCTGGGCCAAGATTCGACGTCGACGCCGGCAAACAAACTTCAAAAGAGTTCGTTGTCATTTCTTGATTCGTGTGCCGTCCGGCGCAACAAGTCTTCCCTCGTGATACTTGATCACGTAATCCGTGTCTTTTAATAAGTGGCCCGTGAGCACTGCAACGACAGATTCGTCGTTCTTGATTACATTCTCATTAACAAGCTTTCCGATGCCTGCGACAGTCGTCGCCGAGGCAGGCTCGCAGCCGATGCCGTCGCGGCCGATCATCGCCTTCGCGTCCGCGATCTCCTGCTCGGTGACAGTGATGACGCGGCCGCCGGTGTCGCTCACAGCGCCCCACGCCTTTTTCCACGACACAGGGGCGCCAATCTTGATGGCAGAAGCGAGCGTTTGCGGATGCTCTTCGTTTATTAATTTCGATCCGTGTTCATCATGGAAACGCGCGAACGGCGCAGCGCCCTCGGCTTGGACCACCGTGATCTGCGGTTGTCGATCGATCAACTCTGCCGCCAGCAACTCGCGCAGTCCCTTGCCAAACGCGGAACTGTTTCCGAGGTTTCCCCCAGGCACGACGAGGTGGTCCGGCATGTGCCAATCGAGTTGTTCCGCAAGTTCGAATGCCACTGTCTTCTGGCCTTCTATGCGAAACGGGTTGATAGAGTTGACGAGATATGCCGAGCCGTCTTCCACGAGTTCGCGAATCGCGCGCATGCACGTGTCGAAGTTGCCTTCAATCTCCTGCACCTTCGCGCCGTAATCGAGTGCCTGGGCCAACTTCGCCGCACTTACCTGACCCGCAGGCGCCATGATCATGCACTCCATACCGGCGCGCGCCGCGTACGCCGCGAGGCTCGCGGCCGTGTTTCCGGTGCTCGCGCAGACGACGCGCCGCATCCCCAGTTTCTTCGCCTGCGTCACGGCGACCGTCATCCCCGTGTCTTTAAAAGATCCGGTCGGATTATTGCCCTGGTGCTTCAACCGCAATCTTTCCAGCCCACAGTACTCAGCACATCGCGGCGCGTCGTAAAGCTGCGTGTTCCCTTCACCGAGCGAAACCACTTCCACTTCATCGTCAAACGGCAAAAACTCCCGAAACCGCCACACGCCACTCCGATCTCTTTCCTCTAGCGACGCTCTCCGCTGCCTCCACGTCTGTCGCAACGTCGCCACATCGAACGCGCCCCCACCCACTCTCTCAATCTCCAGCAACTCCCCACACCGCTTGCACACATACACCCACTCATCGACCTCGAACACAGCTCGACACTCACTGTTAATGCAACGCTGCACAAAATGAATCATCACAGCTGCTAAGCATAAACCAAATTCCGTTCAATTTGCGTGGATCTGTTAGAGTGCGAACGAGACTCGACATTTGGAGCAACGAGTCGCATCCGGAGTAAACAATCGAATGACGGTACTCATTCGGTGCTTACTCTGTGGTAAATTCATGCCATGAGTACCGCCAAGGAAGAAGTTCAATCGCTAATAAGCAAGCAACGGTCTGGAGGTGGCTGAGTCGCAGGGTGCAATTTCTCAGGAGGAAGTGGAGCAGCGACTTGGCAAATGGCTTACCGAGTAACGTGGTCTCCACGAGCTGTTGAAGACCTCGAAGCGATCGCGCAATACATAGCCGCGGATTCCACCGCGTATGCCGCAGCAGTTGTCCAAACAATTCTTAGCACCACGCGGAAGCTCTCACGCTTTCCCTCTTTCCAATCGCGTCGAAAAAGAAAACATAACGATTGCCGCGGTTATTCACGGCAGACGCCTGTTGGATGAAGACTGAGACGATAGAACATGAACGATTCAACTGCGAACGTCAGTTCCGCGCGCGTCTCACTTTGGCCGTGGGTTTATGTGATTGCGCTCGGTTAT